>WGAE01000208.1 GCA_015489185.1 Campylobacterales bacterium | reverse complement strand
GCTGGTGCGCAGTGTCAAAGGGGTGGCGTATGCGGTGCCGCTCTATCTGGGAGATGTCACCGCCCGCTTCCCCAACGGGCGTTTCCAGTCGTTTCAGCTGATCGGAGTCGACGACGCCACACTCAGCGGCACACCGAGACCGACACACGGAAGCTCCGCAACACTGCTGCATATGCCCGAAAGCGTCATCGTCGACAGCGGCGGCACCCATCGCAAACTGCTGACACCGAAAAACCCGGAGGATATCTGGCCACATGAGGGTCCCCATCTGGATGTCCCGATGCGAAACCTCCGCTACGGCGATACGCTGCTGATCAACGACAAACAGGTCGTCGTACGCGGCGTCTCCGAAACGATTCCCCGATTTCCTCCCAGACCGCTCATGTACACGACCCAGTCCGAGTTCAAACGCCTCAATCCCGGTGAAAAGCGATACACCACCTTCATCCTGGTACGGGGTGAAAAGGGACTCTCCCCCGAAGCACTGGCCCATAAAATCTCCGCCCAGACCGGTCTCAAGGCGATTACCGCCGAGCGTTTCAAAGAGGAGACCGTCATGTGGTATCTGATCAACTCCGAAGATGTGGGGGATATGATGAATATGGTCATGCTTGCGATGCTGGTGGGCTTCGGCGTCACGGGCGTGATGCTCTACATGTTCACCTACGAAAATATGCGCCAGTATGCCGTCCTCAAAGCGATGGGCGCCTCCGACAAACAGCTGGTCGATATGGTCTTTATGCAGGCGTTCATCGGGGTTGTGGTCGGAAGCGGCATCGGTATCGGGATCAGCGCACTGCTGGGAGAAGCGGTCAGCACCGCCACCTTCCCTTTCCGCCTGATGTGGTTTGCACCGCTGCTGGGCTTTCTGGGAGTGCTGATCGTCAGCCTCACCGCCGCACTGATCAGCGTGCGACCGGTATTGAAGATGGAGCCGGGGATCGTCTTTTCACGAAAATAAAAACATTCAGGCACACTCAAATATCACATCTTATAGAGCAAGAGCCCTTGACAAAATATTTCATTTTCTGCTATACTCCGTTTCGCTTTTCAAATTTATACAAGGAGACAGAACGATGAACGACTCTATTCTACCAAAGTTCATGAAACAAATTGATTCTGTCTGGTATTGTATAAAAAGCTTCTCCTTCTAAAACCTCTTTTGCGTCTTTAGAATTTCCAAACTTTTTATCTTTACACAGACAGTGGTGTTCCGCCTGCTGTTTGCTACACCCTTTTTTCCCGTAGCTTTTCATAACCGTACATAGTGTGACAAGGAGGCAATCATGTCCACACACCGTCGTGTATTGCGTATGGCAATACCGCTTGTTTTCAATCTGTTGCTCGATGTCGTAGTCGTCTATACCGACTTTTTCATGGTGGCGAAACTGGGAGAAGACGCGATCGCGGCTGTCGGTATGGGGATGCAGATCTGGGGTATCTACTATGCGATGCTCTCGCTCTTTTACACCGGACAAAACGCCCTGATGACCAGGATGGTCGGTGCCAAGGCATACAAACGCGCCTCGATAACCCTCTCGACACTCCTGATATTCGGCGCATTTGTCAGCCTGCCGATGCTTATGATCTGGAAGTATGTCGCAGAGCATATTTTCATCTGGTTTCATGCACCCCAAAGCGTACTGGGACTCGGAGAGGCGTATATCGGCACGCTGGCGTTCGTCGCACCGCTGATTCTTTTCAATGCTATATTTGAGGCGGCGATGAGTGCCTACGGCAATGTCAAAACGGCACTCAAAATCAAAATCGCCGTCGCTTTACTCAACGGTGTGCTGGATTACCTGCTCATCTTCGGTCACAGCGGATTCCCGGCAATGGGTGTGCAGGGTGCGGCAGTTGCAACGGTAGTTTCGGAACTGTTCAGCTTTGCGGTATTTACTTCCCTGTGGCTGATGCAAAAAACGCTTTACAGACCGATGCTGCGCTTTTACGCAAATGTTTTAATGAGAGTGCTTCGGGTCGGACTGCCGGCGATGCTCGATCGACTGCTCTCTTCAGCATCGTACCTGCTCTTTACCGGTATGGTGCTGGTGCTGGGAACGGAAGTCTATGCCGGATTTCAGATAGGTTTTCGCATCGAGGGGATAGCATTTATGCCGGGAATCGCCTTTGCCATCACCGCATCGATTTTGATGGGACAGGGATTGGGCGAAAAAAATCCCGACAAATCGCATGAAGATGTTATGGTAGCGTTACGCTATGCACTGATCATTATGTTCGCCGTTTCCCTGGCGTTTATGATCATACCTGAAAGATTGGCAAGAATCTTTACCGATGATCCGGAAGTGATCCGTCACGCGGTGCTCTATCTGAAAATCGTCGGTATTTCGCAAGTACCGCTGGGAACGCACTTTGTACTCTCTCAGGCACTCAAAGGTGCGGGCGCGACACGGCAGACGTTTATCATCAACATCACATCGATGTGGCTGGTCAGGATCATCCCCTCGGTCATCGCGGTCTACCTCTTTCACTCCGTGACGGGGGTCTATCTGGCGATGATCGCCGACACCTTCGTCAAAGCGGTGCTCTTCTGGAGACTCTTTGCCGCAGGGAGATGGCGGACGATCAAAGTGTGATTCGGCTACGAATCCTCGTAATGTCCGCCGATAGCAAATATATGGATCGCGTGATCGTCAAAGGTATAAATGAGCCGATCTTTTTGTGAAATTCTACGGGAGTAGAGACCGCTCAAAGCATGTTTGAGCTTCTCTGGCTTCCCGTAGCCTTCAGCCGGATTCTCATCCCTGAGCATCTGTTTAAGGATTTTAACAAGATTTTTATGGAGGCGTTTGTCTTTTTCGCGCAATGCTTCGTAGGTTTCCCACGTTGTCCCTTCGAAAATCAGTACGCGCACTACACTTCCAGCTCTTCGGGTGTTACAGTGCGACCGCTATTGTTACGGAAAGTGGCTAGGGACTCTTCAATCTGATGCATCAGACTTTTATTACTCAGCACATAGAGTGTCTCCTGTTCACGTGCATAATCTTCCGCGGAAATCACTACAAAATCTTCCCCGTTTTTACGGCTGACCATCAACGGTTCATGATTGTCGATCGCTTCGTCAACATAATGTTTCAAATTGGCACGAAACTGATTTACCGATACTGTCATCCCTCTCCTCCTGAAGATTTTATCTCTGTTTGTATTGTACTGTAATACCGTACAATTGTCAATCGAAAAAAGATTTGCGTCACCCTGACTGCTTCCGGGAAAGAGTGCGCTGCGCCTCTTCGAGGATCGCCTCATCCTCCAGCGGATCGAACCAGACAAAACTTTTCCCACTCTGCGCGTCCCCTTTGAGCAGGTCGCCGCCCTGGCGGTATTTGAGGTCGAGTTCGGCAATTTTGAAGCCGTCGAGTGTTTTGCAAAACTCCCGCAGTCTTTGCGTCGGTTTGGTTTTGGTGAAGAGATAGCAGTAGCCTTTGAGTCCGTTTCGCGACACCCTGCCGCGCAGCTGATGCAGTGTCGCCAGTCCCATCCGCTCGGGTGCGACGATGACGATGGTGGAAAGTTTGGGCAATGAGATACCCACTTCAATCAGCGTCGTCGCCAGCAGGATTTTCCCCTCTTTCGCAAAGGTTTCGAGGATATCCTCCTTCTCTTTATCTTTGCCGTGTGTCACGAACACGCCGTCGAAATTTTTCTCCCAGTAGCCGCGCGCTTCGTCGATAGACTGGTAGTCGATCGTCTCGCTCTCGCTGACCAGCGGATAGACGACGATCACCTGGCGCCCCTCCGCCGTCTCTTTGCGGATATGCTCCGCCAGCGCGGCAAAATCTTTCGGCGTGACGATGGTGGTATCGATCTCTTTTTTAAACGGCAACTCTTCGATCCGGCTGACGTCGATCATCTGCGACTGGATCATGCTGAGGGTGCGAGGAATCGGCGTGGCGGAGAATTGCAGAAAGTGGGGGTGTTTCTTGCCTTCCGAAACCATCGCTTTGATCTGCTGGCGCTGTCTGGTACCGAAACGGTGCTGCTCGTCGATCATGATCAGCGGCGCTTCGGGCAGGTCACGATAGAGCAGCGCATGGGTACCGATGATGAAGTCGTATTGCGAGAGATCTTCATCTTTCGTGTCGTGGGTGACAAATCCGATTTTCACAAACTCGGGCAGATACTTTTTCGCCTCTTCATGAATCTGCGCCGCAAGTACGGTAGTGGGTGCCATCAGGATAGCGCGTTTCGGATAGGCAAGCATCGCCGCAGCGAGAATTACCATCGTCTTGCCGCTGCCGACATCCCCCATAATGAGCCGTTTAGCGGCGGTCTCCTTCATGAAGTCCCGCCGAATCTCTTCGATCACTTTCTGCTGATCCCCGGTCAGGGTGAAGG
>WGAE01000207.1 GCA_015489185.1 Campylobacterales bacterium | reverse complement strand
TTCCGCCGCCGCTTCGTCGATCAGGTCGATCGCCTTGTCCGGAAGATATCTGTCCGTAATGTAACGGCTGGAGAGCTTCACCGCCGCAATCAGCGCGGAATCGAGAATCTGCACGTTGTGGTGCGCTTCCAGACGCTCCTTGATACCGCGCAGAATCTGCAGCGCTTCGTTGGTGTTGGGTTCATCCACTTTAACTGGCTGGAAACGTCGCTGCAATGCCGCATCTTTTTCAAAATATTTGCGGTACTCTTTCAGCGTCGTCGCACCGATCGTATGCAACTCACCACGCGCCAGCGCAGGCTTGAGAATATTCGCCGCATCCATACTTCCTTCGCTCGCACCCGCGCCGACGATGGTATGGATCTCGTCGATAAAGAGGATAATATTACCGTCTTTCTTCACCTCTTCGATAATCGCCTTCAGACGATCTTCGAATTCACCGCGATACTTCGCACCTGCGATCAGCGTACTCATATCGAGGCTGATCAGACGCTTGTTCTGCAGTGACAAAGGCACCTCTTTGTTGACGATCTTCTGCGCCAGCCCTTCGACCAGCGCGGTTTTACCGACACCCGGTTCACCAAGCAAAATCGGGTTGTTTTTGGTTTTACGAATCAAAATCTGCATCATCCGCTGAATCTCTTCGTCACGTCCGATGACAGGATCGAGTTCCCCCGCTTTCGCTTTCTGGGTCAGGTCGATACCGTACTTCTCCAGAGACTCCAACTTCTCTTCCGCAGTCTCGGAGTCGATCTTACGACCGCCCCGGATCGCCTCGAGTGTCTTTTTGAGTTCCGTCAGATCGATAAATTTCCCCAGCGCCTCTTTGATCGAAGGGTTATCCAGGTTTGCGATCAACCAGGTATCAACGGCGATATACTGATCACCGTTTTGGACCATCTGCGCTTCGGCTTTTTGCAAACTCTCCGCCAGTTCACGTGAAAGTTTGATCGTCTCCTTTGTAACGGTAGAGACCGACGGCAGCTTTTCCACCCGGCTTTTCACCTCCAGCGCAATCGCCTCTTTCTGAGCATTCATACGATTGAGCGCCTGGTTGAGGATCGAACCGGTATCGGTCAGCATCCCCCACAGCACATGAAGCGGTGTCGCTTCGGGATTTTTGGCGTGCAGCGCCAAAGAGATCGCACTCTCGATCGATTCACGCATCGCATGGGTCAGTTTTTCAAATATATTTTGCATCTTCTTCGCTCCTTTTAGACCGTTTCAGGGAACGGTCACGCTAAATTTGGTGTAATTATACAACATTGAGTGTATCTTTGTCAAGGTTTTTTATCATTTTTTTGCAATTTTCTTTTTAAACTTAATTTAACTTAAAATGTTGCTGCGTTTATAAACGTAAATGATGTGGGAACTTCATGAAGTATAACATAGCGCCACCGGCAACAGATACCGGTATCGACTCACATATATTTTTTCAGATGATTATATAATGTATAAAAAGATCGCCAGAAAGTGGAGAATAGAACCTGCCAGTACAAAGAGATGCCAGATGGTGTGAAAGTAGCGGACGCGATCTTTGATATAGAAGATGACGCCGCCTGTATAGGCCATCCCTCCCGCAACTATGAGCCAGAATCCGGCCGGGTCTATATGGCTGCGAAAAGCGTCGAAAACGGTGACGATCAGCCACCCCATCGCCACATAGGCGATCAGCGAAAAGATCTCGAAACGCCCAGGGAAGAGAAACTTCAGTGCAATACCCAACGCGACCACACCCCATTCAATCCCGAATATCGTCCAGCCGGCACTGCCGCCCACCGACAGCAGCATCACCGGCGTGTAACTCCCCGCGATCAGCAGGTAGATGGCACTGTGGTCGAACTTCTGAAAGAGCCGTTTCCTTGAGATGTGTGTCACCGCATGATAAAGTGTGGAACTGCCGTAGAGGAGTACGAGCGTGGCGCCGTAGATCGCGGCGGCTATGATTTTGAGTGCATCTCCGTGAAGAGAGGCGAAGACGACGAGCAGCGCCAGAGCGGCGATACTCAGAGCGAGCCCCAGACCGTGTGTGAGCGCATTGAGACGCTCTTCGGTCGAGGAGAAGTGGTTGACTGTGGTTTGCATAGTGAAATATCCTTTGTTAGATACACTATACCATAAAAAGAGCTGAAATAGTACGATATTTTAAAATTTTCTCTTTTTATCTTTCCCTGTGGCCCACTCCAGCACCCACGGCCAGGCACCGTAGCCGCTCTTTTCGTTGATGTGCCCGGCATGTTCGAGTACCTTCATCGGAATACCAAGGGAGTTTTGCAGCATGTGCGCCTCATCGGGTGTCAGGTAGGGATCGTCGGTCGAAGTGACAAGCAACGCTTCGTCGGCATACAGTTCATTTGGCATTTCATAAG
>WGAE01000206.1 GCA_015489185.1 Campylobacterales bacterium | reverse complement strand
CTTGTGGAAGAGAGTCTGATCGTGATGATTCTGGTCGCGCTTTTTCTCTGGCATCTGCGCAGTGCGCTGATTATTATTATTGTATTACCGGTGACGGTATTGCTCACTTTTTTAATGATGAAATTTTTCGGTATCGGTTCGAACATTATGTCGCTGGGCGGTATTGCGATCGCTATTGGTGCGATGGTCGATGCGGCGATTGTGATGGTCGAAAATGCGCATAAACATATCCATCTTCATAAAGCCTCCGGAACTTTAACACCCGAAAAACGACAGGAGATTATCATTGCCGCGGCGAAACAGGTCGGAAAGCCGATCTTTTTTGCGTTGATGCTTGTAGTTGTGTCGTTTTTGCCTATTTTTGCACTCGGCGGTCAGGAAGGACGACTCTTTTCCCCGCTGGCGTATACCAAGACATTTGCGATGATCGCCGGCGCGGTTTTGTCTATTACACTGGTTCCGATTTTGATGGTGTGGTTTATACGGGGGAAAATCGTTGCGGAAGAGAAAAATCTGTTGAATCGATTTTTTCAGATACTCTATGTGCCGATCTTGCGTTTCTCATTGAAATTTCGCTATCTCGTGCTGCTGGCGGCGGCGGTTTCGCTGATCGGCGTCTATTTTTTGTACGAGCGTCAAAAGTGGGAGTTTATGCCGATGATGAACGAACAGACTTTTATGTATATGCCGGTGACGCCGTATGGAATCGGTATCGACCTGAGTAAAGAGCTGACACAAAAGACAGATGCCATTCTCAAGAGTTTTCCCGAAGTCAAGACGGTTTTCGGCAAAGCAGGAAGGGCGGATACCGCGACCGATCCCGCACCGCTTGCGATGATCGAAACGATCATTACTTTCAAGCCTCAGTCGCAGTGGCGTTCGGGTGTGACATATGCGTCGCTGCAAAGAGAGATGGAGCAGGCGTTGCAGGTGCCGGGTCTGATCAACTCCTGGACCTATCCGATTCGCGGTAGAATCGATATGTTACTGACGGGTATCCGAACACCGCTGGGATTGAAACTGTTCGGTTCCGATCATGAAGCGCTCGAAACCCTCGCCGCACAGATCGAACAAAAACTCAAAACATTGCCCCGGACGCTTTCTGTCTCGCACGACAATACGAACAACGGATACTATCTGAATATCGAGATTGACCAGGAAGCGTTGGCGCGTTTTGGAATTACAAAGCGGCAGATTCTCGATCGCATTGCGTTTGGTGTGGGAGGCGGTGTCGTTTCGACGATGATAGAGGGAGCGGAACGTTATCCGATCAGCGTGCGTTATGCGGCACGATTTCGTGATGACATTGACGCATTGCGTGAACTTCCCGTTAAAACGGCGCTGGGTTATCAACCACTGTCGCGTTTTGCAAAACTTTCATATGCCGAAGGGGCTTCGGTGATTAAATCCGAGAAAGGACTGGGGGTCAACTTTATCTACATCACACCCAAAAACGGTGTATCGCCGAAGAGCTACAAAGATGCGGCACAAAAGCTTCTCGATCAGATGCAGTTTCCTGCAGGGGTCTATTATGAGTGGGCGGGGCAGAGTCAGTATCTTGAACGTGCGATGGAGAAACTGCAATACATCGTGCCGGCGGTATTGGTGTTGATATTTATTTTGATCTATTTTGCGCTTAGGCACGGTGTCTATACGTTGATTGTTTTCGCGACATTGCCGTTTGCGATGATCGGCGGTCTCTGGTTGATCGACTATCTCGATTTCAATCTTTCGATTGCCGTGGTGGTCGGTTTTCTGGCATTGCTTGGCATCGCCTCGGAGACGGCGATCGTGATGATCGTCTATTTGGTTGAAGCGATACAAACAAAAAAAGTGTTGACGGTTGAGTCGATTCGATCGGCGGTGACGGAGGGTGCCGCAATGCGACTGAGACCGAAACTGATGACGGTTTTTGCGATTTTGGGAGGGTTGGTTCCTATCTTGTATATTGACGGAGTGGGAAGTGAAGTGATGCAGCGTATCGCAGTCCCGATGATCGGCGGAATGATTACGTCCACATTGCTGACGTTGATTATTATTCCGGTACTTTTTTACAGTTACCAACTTCATAAGATGAAATGATATATGATACAGGGTATCAAAGGGGTTGGTATGCGTGTATTATTGCTGGAAGACGATACGATTCTTCATGAGATTATCACGGAGTATCTGACGAAACTGGGGTGTAATGTTGTTGGGGTTTATGATGGTGAAGCGGCGCTGGATAAGGCGATGGCGGAGAAATTTGATCTGCTGCTTCTGGATGTCAATGTCCCGGGTATTGGAGGGTATGAATTGCTCGAGAGTATTCGAAACGTACATGATATGACTCCTGCGATCTTCATTACGTCGCGAAACAGCGGTTTGGATGTAGAGAAGGGGTTTGAAGCGGGTGCAGATGACTATCTGAAAAAACCGTTCGATCTTGTTGAACTCAAAGCGCGCATTGACAATATTCGCCGCCGTTTTCATATTGAAACAAATACGGTGTTGCAGATTGACGCGAAACATCGGTTTGATATGCAGACCAATGAGATCATAACGGGTGATAAGCGTCATCAGTTGTCGCACAAAGAGGGAGAAGTGCTGGTATATTTTGTCCAAAATGCAGGCAGAGTCATTTCGTTCGAAGAGATCCTCAACAGTGTCTGGAGTTATGAAAACACACCTTCGATCGCGACTTTGCGCACCTATATCAAAAATCTGCGTCGTATTCTCGGAGAGGAGAGTTTTACGAACATCAAAGGAGTAGGATATCGATTTCACTAAAGAGGAGCGCAAATCGCTCTATCGGTTTGTCGGGCTGTATCTGGGGTCGATGTTTTTATTGCTGACGCTCATTGCCTGGCTCTTTTACAGACAAACTTACCGTTTCTATCTGGAAGAGAGTCGACATCAGATGCAGATATATGCCCATCAACTCTCTTCCCAAATCATCTTTGCCCATATGAATCACAAACCTCTGCAGCTATCCAAACTGGCAGAAAATAAACATTATCGTATAGCGTTTTATGACCAAAACGGCAGTTGTCTGGCGGGACAATGTTTTGCGTCGGTCAATCTTGGAGAGAATTTTAGAGAGAAAGCGGGGCATGTGCGTATTGTGGACAGGAGTACGTTTGGACATAAAGGGGTTGACGCGATTGTGCTTGAAGATGATACATTCGGTGATTTGATCGCACAAAAACGTCTGGAGATTATTGCCTTTTGGTTATCGGCACTTGTTGCGGTTTCAATACTGGGGTATATTTTGGCGAGACTCTTTATGGAGCCGGTGCGCTCACGCAGAGAAAAACTTGATCAATTCATCAAAGAGAGTACGCACGAACTCAATACGCCGATTTCCGCTTTGCTCATGAGTGTGGATGCAAAAGGTTCCGATGCTAATCAACATGACGAACGTATTAAGATCAGTGCGAGACGGCTTTCCGAAATTTATGCCGATTTGACCTATCTTTTTTTGCGCTCTCATGAAGAGCATCCTGTCGTGATTGAACTGGGAGGTTTTATAAAAAGGCAGATTGAATCTCTTGTGCCGCTGGCGGAGCGAAAAAAAGTTACCTTTACGCTTGAAGTAAGAAACCGTTTATCGGTTTTGATGGATAAAGAGAGTTTGACACGGCTCGTGAGCAATTTGCTCAATAATGCGATCAAATACAATAAAATCGGTGGAAAAATTATCGTGCGTATCGAAGGAGATCGTTTATCGGTTGAAGATACGGGTATCGGGATCGCTTCGGAAAAACTGGGAGAGATATACAAACGATTTTACCGCGCGACAGAGGAGAGCGGCGGTTTTGGACTGGGATTGCATATTGTCCATAAAATTTGTCGCCGTTACGGTATTGATCTGGATGTCGTTTCCAAAGAGGGGGAGGGAACGAAATTTACACTTCGTTTCCCTCATGAAGTGTGTCAAGAGACTATTTGAACAGGTTTTCCGCCTCTTTCGTAATTTTGCCCGGAACCGTGGCAATGCGCATGAACTGTGTCATTTTCAGTAGCGGATAGGAGAGTGCGATATAATATTTGGGCGCCAGAATGTACGCAGCGTCACCTTCAATCAAGACACTGTACGGAAGTAACGCGGCGTTTTGCGTACCGATTTTTTTGACAAATTTCGCGGTTTTCGGTGTGAGTTTGAATCCGACGAGGGTACGTTGTGCATCCAGTTGCAATACAAAGACGGGGTTTTTACTTTTCGCCTTTTCGACCAGCACTTCATGTGGACCTTTCCCGACACGCTCCATATCTTCATAGTAAGGCATACCGAATGTAAAGTGGTATCCGGCAAGGTCGTCGTAAGACATGCTGTCGTCGGAATCTTTCAATCCCGGGAAAGCAGCATTGATTTTTGATAGGACTTTTTGCGCTCCTGCTTCGTCGAAATCTTTTTGCAAAAACGCTTTGCCGAAATAGAGAGGATTGGTGACGGCAATTTCGTTATCCTTTTTGTTGACGAGCAGATGCAGTGTTGCCGCAAATCCACGTTTGGGTTTGTTTGCCATCTTTTTGAGTGCAGGGCAGGTAAATGCGATGCTCGTCAACTCGGATGTAATCTGATCCTTTCCGAGTACTTCAAATCCTCCGGCAGTGAGTTTTGATTCAGCGGTTGAGACATCGATATACCCGCCGCGTAAATAGGTGCTGACTTTATCGTTG
>WGAE01000205.1 GCA_015489185.1 Campylobacterales bacterium | reverse complement strand
GGCGAAACAAGGTACTATTGATCAACAATATGAAACGATGCGCCAGTATCTTGCCAATGTATGTAATATGCAGTGTATGGCAGACGAGCCTGATAACAATCCTTATTTCACCAACGGTAAAACGAAAGGTCGCTTTGTTGCTACATATGTCATGTGGTTTACCAAAGGATATGGAGAGGATTATCTGAAGCAAAAATTTGCAACCGGTGATACAAGTGATCTTGAATATCTTGCAGTTGAGTTCGAACTGGATGTTGAAAAAATGAGCGCCGATAGTAAAAAACTGAAATTCTCTTCACCTGCCGGAAGTCCTGTTGTCTTTGTTGGTAAAAAAGCAGGTGATACTGGAAGAATTGTTGAAACGACAAATGATGTAATCAATTCGGTTATTCACCAAAGTCAGGATTATGTACATCCAAGTTTTACGATCAATATGGCAAAATATTTCGATAAATTGATTGCTAAAGGTGATAGTAAAGGTGTTAGTGATTTTGCCAAGGCGATTTTGGTAGAAAATGCACAACATCCGTGGCCGGTAAAAATTTACGGAACGCTTCATGAGATCAAAGACAACGGTGACTTTGACAGAAGTTTTGTCAGAAATCCAGGTAAAATGGATGCGGAGCTTTTTGGTTTGACTACCAACGGTATTGCGTATAGCAACGCATACAATGCTGATGCTAATAAGAGTGCAGTACAGGCAGTTAAATTTAATATTGTTTATCCTGGCGGTAACTACAATAAATTATAAGATCAATTATAACGAAAGAGGTTTTTACCTCTTTCGTGTCTCTTTATGTTGATTCAAACATTAAATCGAAAGTGCATAACATCTCCGTCCTGCACGATATACTCTTTCCCTTCAAGTCTCATTTTTCCGGCTTCTTTTGCACCCTGTTCTCCACTGTATTTGATAAAGTCTTCATAAGAGATCACTTCGGCACGGATAAAGCCTTTTTCAAAGTCGTTGTGGATGACCGATGCCGCTTTGGGTGCCGTCCAGCCGTTTTTGATTGTCCATGAGCGTACCTCTTTGACGCCGGCGGTAAAGTAGGAGATGAGTCCGAGTTTGTGAAAAGCAGTGCGTATGATTTGCTCAAGTCCACTCTCTTCAATGCCAAGTTCCGTCAAAAACTCTTTGGCTTCTTCCTCCTCAAGTCCTACAAGCTCTTCTTCAATCTTTGCGCATAGTTTGATGACATCACGGTTGTGTGATTGTGCATACGCTTTGAGTTGCTGTACGTATGCATTATCTTCAAGTAGTCCGTCCTCGTCGGTATTGGCTCCGTAGATGACCTCTTTGTTGGAAAGGAAACGCAACTCTTTGTCCAGTTCCTGAAAGGTCTCATCCTCTTTATCCGGGAACGTGGAAACAGGTTGCAGTTTTTCCAGATGCGAGAGGAGGTTTTCCGCTACGGCAAGTTTTGCCTTTGCCTCTTTTTGTGTTTTTGCCTCGCGTTGCAGTTTGGTGATTTTCTTTTCGAGTTGTTCCATATCCGCCAGGATCAATTCCCCTTCGATAATCTCAATATCCCGGATCGGATCGATTCCTCCTTCGACATGTGTAATGTTTTCGTCATCGAAGCAGCGTACCATATGAAGAATCACTTCCACTTCGCGAATATTGGAAAGAAATTTATTTCCCAGTCCCTCTCCTTTGCTTGCTCCTTTAACCAGACCGGCGATATCGACAAAATCGATTGTAGAATACTGAATACGTTCGGGGTTTACGATTTTTGCCAGCTCTTCAAGGCGGCTGTCCGGGACGGGGACAACCGCCTTGTTGGGTTCAATGGTACAAAACGGGTAGTTTGCCGATTCAGCGTTTTGTGCTTTTGTCAATGCATTGAATGTTGTCGATTTGCCGACGTTTGGCAATCCGACGATTCCTACGGCAAGACCCATTACTGCTCCTTCTTATGGTGTGCGTTTTTTGTCGATGCCTGATCTTTTAGCCAGTAAAGACACATTCTGACACCTGCACCGCTGGCACCGTATTGATTGTAACCCCACGTTTTTTCGACATATGCCGGACCGGCGATATCCAGATGCAGCCATTTCTCTTTGTAGGGTTCATCTACGAAGTTGTCCAGGAAGAGTGCCGCGGTGATTGCACCGCCGTAACGTGACGAACTGATGTTGCAGATATCGGCGACGTTGCTTTTGAGCAGTTTTTTCAGATAGCGGTTAAACGGCAGGGAGCCGGTTAATTCGCCGCTCTTGTTTGCCGCTGCCATCATAGCGTGTTTGAGAGCGCTGCTGTGTCCCATGATGCCTGTTGTATACTCACCCAGCGCAACGACACATGCACCGGTCAAAGTCGCCAGATCGATCAGATAGTCCGGTTGCTGCTCCGTCGCGTAGCAGAGGCAGTCCGCCAGAACGAGTCGTCCCTCCGCATCGGTGTTGCGTACTTCAATGGTCGTGCCGTTTTTTGCTGTCAAAACATCATCCGGTTTGTAGGCATTACCGCCGATCATATTTTCACAGGCGCCGACAATCGCATGCACTTCAAACGGTAGTTTCAGACGTGCGGCACCCTCCAGAATCGAAATTGCCGCGGCGGCACCGCTTTTGTCCGCTTTCATCGAGACCATATAGTCGCTCGGTTTGAGGCTGAGTCCTCCGCTGTCGTATGTCAGCCCCTTGCCGACAAAGACAAACCGTTTTTGTGCGTTTTGAGGTTTGTAGGTCAGATGTATCAGTCTCGGAGCGTGGGTGCTGGCACGGCTGACCGCCAGGAACGCACCCATTTGTTGCTCTTCCAGAAAGTTTTCATCCCCCACAAAGCAGGTGACATCTTCGAGATCTTTTGCCATTTCGGCGGCATATTCCGCCAGCATCGCAGGGGTCATATCGTCAGGCGGTGTATTGACGATCTCTTTTGCGTGATTAGTCACTTCCGCAATAATTTCCGCTTCAAACACAGCACGAACCGCCGGATCGTAGTTGAGTGTTTTTTCAGCATACTCTTCAAGTGAGATGATAATCTCTTCAATATTCAAAGGACTCTTTTCACTTTTGTAACGCTCAAACGTATATGTCCCGAGTTTCGCGCCCTCGACGATCGCTTTGGTATTGGTAACCGGGCAGTCTTTGACATAGGAGCCGATTTTAACCTTTTTGTATTGTGTTTTTTTGAGTGCGTTGAGTGCCGCGGCTACCGCCAGTCGTATTTCGTCGCGTTCAAGTGTATCGACACCGACGTAGAGACGATGACAATGCGGCAAAAACGCCACATCTTCCAGCTTCCCTTTAAATTGTAAGGTTTCCAGATCATCACGATCTTTGACCCATTTGTGTTCGAGATTGCCGTCAACGACGATGACAATTTCACAATCTGCCTGGACGGCGTCGAGTTTTTTTTCCGTAACGGTAAATTTCATAATGTTTTCCCTCTCTCCTCAAGATTTTTTTCAATTCGCTTCATGATCCTGTAGACCGTAAACAAAAATAAGCCCGCCACCGGCAGGGCAAAGTACCAGTGCGTTTTTGCATATTTCAAAACACCGAGTATCTCTTCGCCGAAATACCATGCAGGCAAAATTGTCAGTGCCGCCCATACCCAGGCACTGAGCAAATTGATAAACGCAAACTTCCCGGCACTGTAACGTGTCAGACCGATCGACATCGGAATGACGGTGCGAAGTCCGTAAAGATAGCGTTGTATAAATATCAGCGGCCAGCCGTATTTTTTCAGCAGCAGATGTGCAATAGCAAATTTCCTTCGGTGTTTATGCATTTTTTTGTGAATATACCGCTTGGAGTATCTGCCGATATAAAAATAGATTTGGTCACCCGTAAAACCTCCCAGTCCCGCGACGAAAATCGATGCTCTCACATCCATATGCCCGGTGTGCGACATAATACCCGCCATGATCAGTCCCAGTTCTCCTTCCAGAATACTCCAGAAAAAGAGGACGATATAGCCGTATTCCTGTAAAAGGTGCAGCAGTCTCTCTTCCAAAATCGTTTCCGTTTTTAGTCGAAATGTAACAGGTCTTTTGCCTGTATCATATCTTTGTCGCCGCGTCCGGAAAGATTGACGATAATGATTTTACCTTCCCGCTCTTCCTGCGGTATCTTTTTCAAATAGGCAACGGCGTGGGAGCTTTCAAATGCCGGAATGATACCCTCTTTTTGCGAAAGCCAGACAAACGCGTCGAGTGCCTCTTGATCCGTGATCGAGTCATATTTTGCGGCGCCGATCTCTTTCAGATAAGCGTGTTCCGGTCCGATTCCCGGATAGTCAAGACCTGCGGAGATGGAGTGTGCTTCGAGTATCTGCCCGTCTTCATCCTGCAGCAGGTAGCTCATTTGTCCGTGCAAAACACCGGGGCTCCCTTTGGCAAGACTTGCGCCGTGTTTACTGTCAAGTCCCAGCCCCCCGGCTTCAATACCGATGCAGGTGGTTTTCTCCTCTTCCAAAAAATGGTTGAAAATGCCAAGTGCGTTACTGCCGCCGCCGATACAGGCGATGACATAGTCGGGCAAGGTTCCCTCTTTTTCTAGTATCTGCTGTTTCGCTTCATATCCTATAATGGACTGAATGTCCCGAACCATCATCGGGTAGGGGTGCGGTCCCGCAACCGTACCGATCAGATAGTAAGTATCTCTGGCGTTGGTGACCCAGTGACGTATCGCATCGTTCATCGCATCTTTGAGTGTACGACTGCCGCTGGTGACGGCGTGTACTTTTGCGCCGAGCAGTTTCATACGAAAGACATTCAACTCCTGGCGCTGCACATCTTTTTCTCCCATGAAGATCTCACATTCGAGTCCGAAAAGGGCTGCGACGGTTGCGGTTGCCACGCCGTGCTGTCCCGCACCGGTTTCCGCGATGATCTTTTTCTTGCCGAGACGTTTGGCAAGTACCGCCTGGGCGATACAGTGGTTGATCTTGTGTGCACCGGTGTGGTTCAGATCTTCTCGTTTGAGATAGATTTTGGCACCGGTCTCTTTGGAGAGATTGGCGGCATAGTAAAGCGGGTTTGGGCGTCCGACGTACTCTTTGTAGTAGTAGTCGACCTCTTCCCAAAAGTCTTTGTCAAAACGGAGTTTGCGGTAGTTCCGATCCAGCTCAAGCAAAACGGGCATCAACGTTTCGGGAACATAGCGTCCGCCGAATTTGCCGAAATGTCCGTTTTGATCCGGATC
>WGAE01000204.1 GCA_015489185.1 Campylobacterales bacterium | reverse complement strand
GTATTAAACGAGCGGGGCAGGCTTTTTAAAGAGAAAACCTATCAACACTATTTGGCGCTCAAGGATGCGCGGGAGATCTTCAAAGAGGAGAAGCTCTCGGGTATTTTGAAAATTGCGGCGAGTAAGACGGTAGGCAATTTCATTATCCCCGAACTGATTTTCGACTTTCGTGTGCAAAATCCCCAAATTGTCATACGTAAAGATATACGCAACTCCGCGCAAATCATTCAGATGGTACTCGAAGGAGAGGTTGATATGGGGATTATCGAAACGGAGTCTCATGAACCTGTCATCGCCAAAGAGCAACTCTGGTGTGATACGCTGGCGGTCGTGACATCGGACAAGTCGCTTGCGGGTCGCACGCTCTATATCGATCAGCTTTTCGATCGTAAATGGCTTTTGCGGGAGCAGGGGTCGGGAACAAGAGAGCTTTTTTTGCACACACTCGGATCGATGGCAAAAGAGATAGAGATCTTTATGGAGTTTACGGAGTTTGAGGAGATGAAAACCATTTTACAAAAGCACCCCGAAACGATCACCTGTATTTCCCGTGTGGTCGTGGCGCGTGAACTGGAGCGCGGCGAACTCTTTGAAGTACGTCTGAAAAATATCGATCTCAAACGCAAACTCTATCTGATTTACCATAAAGAGAAGTATCAAAGCAATCTGTTTCGGGCCTTTTATGCTTTCTTACACAAAGAACTTGAGAGTTATATCCCCTGAATCTCAGTAAAGAACTTCCAGATTTGCTTCCCGGAGTTTTTCGATCGCCAGTTCCGTCATATCCCGGAAGTGTAGCAGTGAACCGTGCAGATATACAGGTTTTTGCGCTTTGATCGCCTCATCGGCGATGATCTGGGCAATTGTGTTGGCAAGTGTACTGGCAAGATGTTTGAGTTTGTTGTTACGTTTCCAGGCAGAAACGATGTCGATCGAAAAACTATTTTCTGCGATATTGTAGTCGAAAAGGTCTTCTTCACACACTTCGAAATGCCCCTCCGCAAGCAGGATAGATTCGGTTTGAAAGCTTTTTTCGTAAAGCGTACCGGAGAGTGTGGCGATAGCATCAAAGAGTGTGAGCAGTGAACGACTTTGGATCGTATTTTCGTCCCGTTCCCATTGTTGATGCAATTCCAGAATAGTTTCAGAATCTATCGGAAATGGTGAAAAGTCGATTTTATCGATCGGCTGTGCGGCAAAAAGCAGTGAAAGCGCACTGTAAAGAGGTTGTGCTTTACCGGATGCATCCAGCAGAATGCGCATCGGTGCAAGCGTGAGTTTACCGACATTTGTTGTTTCAAAATCGATTTTGACATTGGTATATTGCGCGGGCAGGGACGGTACGATCTCTTTGTCCATACGTACCGGTTTACCGTAGATCACTTGCCATACCGATGATGGATGATCTATGTTTTGCGTATCTTGACAGATCTGTTTGATCGTATCGCCGAATTGTTGTCGCAACTCCTCTGCATCGGTGATCACTTTGCCGTTGTTTGTCACCGGGACACAAACGAGGGGAAAGGCTACCTCCGAAAAGATTTTTTCATAAAATGGTGTCGGAGCGAGTGCGATTTCAAGTCGTCGGTTGAGTGGATTGATATGGGGTGAGAGAATATATTTGTAACGCTCTTTTTCCAGACGGTGCAGGTTTTTTTTGCGTACGATCACAAACGGGTGTTCCGGCTCTGAGAGCAACGCTTTTTCTATCTTGGAAAGCAAGGTGTATTTCTGGGCACTGATGAGATTTCTAAAAATGACAGGAAACGGTTTGGTCGGTTGTGTAAGGAGTGTGCGCAATTTTTTGATCGCATTGGTTTTTGCCGCATTACAAATCAGATGAAAACCAGTAGATGTTTTTACGGCGACAATATCTCCGCGATTCAAGAGTTTCACCGCTTTTTTGAGTTCTTCTTCCAGAGATTTAGATTCCGGAATACGCTTTTTCATACGTTTCGCACGCATATCCGATGCGGTTTTGACAAAGGAGTGTACATCGAAAATTTGACTGATCTCTTTGAGAAGTTCAGGTTCAAGTGCCCGAATAGATGCTTCTTCCCCCTCCAGTTCTATGACGAGTCTCGATTTTGTTTCATGAAATTTTGCCTGGCATTGATGTGATGTAAACAAAGTATCAAGATGTTCATGAAGGGGTGTGTCGAGATAACGGGTTCCGCGAATCGTGTATTGAAATTTCGGCATCGGGCACATCCTCAACGTTGAAATTTGGTGACGGATAAATGAAACGGTTATAACGCTAATAAACTATTATAATATAGTAAAACTTAAAAGTAAGAAGTTTTTTACTATTTTAATATCGCAATGGTCATTGTGTCACAGTTACAGC
>WGAE01000203.1 GCA_015489185.1 Campylobacterales bacterium | reverse complement strand
TCCGAACATTGTTTACCTTTGCCATATTTCTATTGTGAGATGTGAGTATAGCGAAATTAGTACATTAAATCAAGATATGTTGATTTAATAATGTTTTGAGGCATTTTTGGGGAGGAAAAAACATTTCAAAATGAAATAAAATTTTACCCTTTGTTTTTTACGCATTATAATATTACCGACATTTGACAAATAGTAGCCTATAGGATACAATAAATGATACAATTAAAAGAGACGCACCATTTTGCAAAATGGCTGATAAAATTGAAAGACAATAAAGCCAAAGTTGCAATATTTAGAAGATTGAACCGAGTGCGACAGGGTAATTTCGGAGATTATAAAGCTCTGGGAGACGGGTTATATGAGTTAAGGTTTACCATTGGTGCCGGGTATCGAATTTACTATATGTATAAGGGTGATGCTATTGTGATTTTACTGGCAGGTGGAGACAAATCGTCACAAACTAAGGATATCGAAAAGGCAAAAGAGATAATGAAGGAATATGGAGATGGATAATTTGAGAGATTTTGATGTTGCCAACTATCTCGATAACAATGAACTGATTGCAGAGTACATCTCAGAGATTTTGCAAGATGGAGATATGGACGAACTTCTCAGTGCGATAGATGAAATAGCAAGGGCAAAGGGTATGGCAAAGATCGCTCAGGAGACAGGTTTGAGTCGTGAGAGTTTGTATAAAACATTCAAAGCAGGATCACGACCTGGATTTGAGACTGTTTTGAAAGTCTTGAAGGCATTGGGCATCCAACTTCAGGCAGTTGCTTAAGACACAGCTTTTTACACCCGACAAAACATTTCAAAATGAAATAAAATTTTACCTTTTTCTGAAAACTGTTAAAATGGTGTCAAAGAAACGATATTAATATAATTATCGCTGATAAGTTTGTGGCAGAGGTCTCTTTTATGATAGAATACAAAATTACACCATATTTTGAAAATATCGTATTGAAGAAAAGGGATTACATCAAAAAAGAGTGGTGTATCAGTATTGTCGAAAATCCTTTAAAAATAGATGTTCAGGAGAGCGGCAAAGTCAGATTCTGGGGTATTGTAGAAGAATTTGACAATAAGATTTTCAGAGTCGTCGTTTTAAGCGATAGAATAACCATGCACAACGCATTTCCGGTCAGGAGGTTTAAACTATGAAGATACATTATGACAAAGAGACCGATTCGCTCTATATCGATCTATCACCAAACAAAAGTATCGATAGCAAAGAGATTGCAGACGGTGTGGTTATCGATTTTGACAGAGAGGGTAATATTGTCGGTATCGACATAGACCAGGCGAGTAAAATCGTAGATTTTAAAGAACTGGTTTCAAATCTGCCAATAGAGCAGGAGCGTTTATCGGCTTAGTTAGTGAACACAATCTGATGTATAAACTAAAACCACGTCCATTACAAAAGATCAACATATCTTGATGTAAGTACGCTTTCGATATACTTTTTTTCATAATAAATCCGCCAAAGAGGTAACTGTTCATGAAGCACTCCGGACGTTTGCTGCTGCTCGAAGACGATGCGGTGCTGCTTGAAACACTTCATGACGAACTGACCCGCTGCGGGTATGAGGTGTATGTCGCCAAGCACGGTGAAGCGGCGCTGACGGAGAGTGCTGCCAGACGTTACGATCTCTATATTTTGGATATCAATGTCCCTTACATCGATGGGCTTTCGCTGCTTGATTCCCTGCGCCAAAGCGGCGATACAACGCCTGCCATTTTTCTCACTTCAAGACGTGGTGAAGCCGATACGATCGCGGGGTTTGCGCACGGGTGCGATGACTATCTGACCAAACCTTTTTCGCTGGGTGAACTCAAGGCGCGTATCGCGGCGCTCCTGCGTCGTACCGGCGGCGGGATGCTGCTGCGACATGACGATATCGAACTCGATCTTGCGCACCATATCCTGCGTATTGGAGGCAAGGAGGTGGCGCTTTCGCACAAGGAGATGGAGATTTTGCATCTTTTTCTTTCGCATCCCGGGCGTCTCTTCTCGACCGACGAGATCATAGAACGGCTCTATCGTGATACGTTGCCGAGTACGACGGTGATTCGCGTGCATATCAGCAAGATCAACGCCCTTTTCCCAGAAAAGCGAATCGTCAATGTGCGGGGTGCGGGGTATCGCTATGTCTCCTGACGAGAAGAAGAGCTTCTGGCGTTTCGTGCTCATCTACATGAGTATCTCGTTTCTGCTCTTCATCTCACTGGCGCTCTACTACTATTTTGAGCAGAAGCATCAGATCGAAGATCGTCTCGCACTGGAGATGAACCGCTATGCCGGCGTCTTTCGTGAAACCGACCGAACCGATCTGCCCGAAGGGTTTTCCCTCCGCCTCGCTCCCAAAAGCCGTTACACCTATCCCGCCTTTTTTCGCCAAAACGGACACTATATCGCCACATCTTGTGCGGGGTTTGACTATCCGGGTAAGGCGATCGTTGTAGAGGCCGATCCGAAAGTGCTCGATTCACGGCTCTCGAAACTCAAAGAGAAGATTTTTCTCTTCATGAGCGGGGCATTTGCGGTCAATCTCTTTATCTCTCTGTTCCTCTCCTGGCTCTCGCTGCGACCGGTGCGGGAAGCGAACAGGCGTTTTCGTATCTTTGTCGAAGATGTGGTGCACGATCTCAACGCTCCCGTCTCCGCCATCGCGCTCAATGCCGAGACCATCGCACAGGAGTGTCCAGGTGTGCGCAGCGAACGTATCAAACGCTCCGTGGAGACAATCAGCAATCTCTACAAAAACCTCGAAGCGCTGCTGCTGGAGCGGAGTGCCTGCCACAGTGAAACCGTCGATCTGCAGGCACTCTGCCGTTCGATCGTCGCCCAGATACAGCCGCTTTTTCCACAGGTAGCGTTCGAGGTCAAAGTGCCGGAGGATTTGCGACTTTCGATCGATGCGGTCGCGCTGGAGCGCATCCTCTACAATCTCATCGTCAATGCCGCCAAATACACCACTCAAAATGCCAGAGTGACGATCGGCACGGAGGGCGGCACCCTTTTCATACGGGACAACGGACCCGGCATCGCCGATGTTGAGAAGATGTTTATGCGCAGAGTCCGGGGAGAGAAAACTGCTGGAGGTTTCGGACTTGGACTCGGTATCGTCCGGCGGCTCAGCGATGCATGCGGCATCGATCTGCAGGTTGCATCGAGACCCGGAGAAGGGACGACACTCTTTTTTGATCTGTCCGCGTTTATCACTTCATGAACACTCACTGAACACTCTTTTTCTATACTTTGATGATCTTTCATAAAAAGGGTACGGATGCGTAGTAGTCTAGTGTTTGGTGTCTGGATAATGATACTGATGTCGGGATGCGGCGGTACGGATAGGTCGGGTCAAAGCGATACAGATACGACCTATACCTTTCAACGCGATATCTACCCGATACTGCATGCGCGGTGCCGAAAGTGTCACGGCAGCAACGGCAACTACAGTGTCACCACGCCCGAAGAGACCTACGATCTGCTGCTGCATAT
>WGAE01000202.1 GCA_015489185.1 Campylobacterales bacterium | reverse complement strand
ATACAGGAGGAGATCATGAAACTGGACAACACTTTGATCATTGTAGCCGATTTAGGAGAGTTGAAAGTCTACAAACCGATCAAACATGAAGCAATCGTCAACAACGGGCACGATCTGAAAATCTCCTGGTCCTTGGAATTGCTTACCGACCTGGACTATATCGCCACGCATAAAAAAATCAGCGAAATCGTCAGTGACAAAGCCGGCAACTTCAAGGGAGTCAATGTCGAAGACAATAAAGTGGAAGATGAGCTGGAACGACGCACCGTCAAAGATGTCACGAGTGATATCGAAAAAATTGTCGAACACGAAAATCCGAAAGAGATCTTCCTCGCATTTCCAAAGGAGATGTACAGTGCACTCAGTGACGCACTCTCCGAAAATGTCAAAGAGCGCATCACAAAAAGTGTCGCGGCAAACCTGGTGAAAGAGGATAAGAACAAACTACTCGACCACTTCACGGCATAACGCCGAGGGAGGGCACACACCTTTCGCCCTCCCCTTTTAATCTACGATCTGGTATAATATCTCTCGTTTAATCAAACTGACAGGAAAACAAGTCATGAAATATTATATCGCTACCGACCATGCCGGTTTTTTGATCAAAGAGAGAGTCAAAGAGATGGTCGAAGCGCTTGGACACGAAATAGAAGATTTGGGACCGTTCTCTGCTGATAGAGTTGATTACCCCGATTATGCACACAAACTTGCCAAAACGGTTCTTGCAAATCCCGGCAGTTTCGGTATTTTGATCTGCGGAACGGGAATCGGAATGAGTCTGGCGGCAAACAAACATGAAGGCATTCGTGCCGCACTTTGCCACGACGCCTATACCGCACAGATGGCACGTGCACACAACGATGCGAACGTGCTTTGCTTTGGAGAGCGTGTCGTCGGGCTGGGGGTTGTTGAATCGATGCTCAAGGCGTGGAATGAAACTGCATTCGAAGGCGGCAGACACGAAAAACGCGTCGAGAAAATAGAGACTGACGAAAGCTGAAAGAGTAAAAACGATGTTTACGGATTGGCTGATCTATACGATTTTCATCTTTGTGATCTTATATCTGCTGATCATGTTAAATTATTATAAAACACTCTACAAACGTGAACTTAGCCTCAACCAGATCAAAAAAAGCAATATCGATGAAAGCAAGCTGATCATCCGTAAATATCGTCTGCAACTCCAACGTGCGATCGGAAATATCGATATTTTGACCGAAGAGCTGGAAAAAGCGAAAAACAATATCAAAACCCTCAGGGCAAGAAGTTCGCAGCAAAAACTGGAAAACGATCAACTGCAACAGAAGATCAAAGAACTCGAAGAGCGTATCGAAGCGCTCATCTAAGGAGGTACATATGGAGATAGAAGTATTCGGATATATTATGTTCGGTCTGACACTGGTCGGTTTCCTTGCCGCAAAATATTATATGTTCAAATAGGAGTTTCATGAAGACGCTCACAACCGAAGACAAAGCCTATCTACTCGATAAAATACGAGACGTTCCAGACTTCCCGAAACCCGGGATTATCTTTAAAGATATCACGACGCTGCTCAAAGATGCCGCGGCGTTTCGTTTTCTGATGGACCATCTCGAAGCGCGTTACAAAGAACGGGATATCGATTTTATCGCGGGAATTGACAGTCGCGGATTCATTTTCGGCGCCGCACTAGCGGACAGACTGCAAAAAGGATTCGTTCCCATTCGCAAACAGGGAAAACTCCCCTATACGACCATCGGTGAAAAATATGCACTCGAATACGGTTTTGACGAGATCGAAATCCATATCGACGCTTTTGACTGTGACAAAGCAAAACCCAATGTTCTGCTGGTCGATGATCTGATCGCTACGGGCGGTACCGCGAAGGCGGCGGCAAACCTGATTGAAAAATCGGGTGCACATTGTGTCGAAGCCTGCTTTTTACTCAATCTCAAATTTCTGCGCGGGGATGAGGCATTAAGTAAAGTCACCCCTGTCTACTCGGTCTTGGAGGTGGATTAAATGTATATTCCCTCCCCCTCTCCTTTTGATCCGGATCAAAACGGACATTTCGGCAAATTCGGCGGACGCTATGTTCCCGAAACGTTGATGCCCGTTTTGCTTGAGCTGGATCGCAACTACCGCAAACTCCGCTTTGATAAAGACTTTTGGAAAGAGGTCGATTACTACTACAAAGAGTACGTCGGACGCCCAAACCCGCTTTATTATGCCGCAAATCTCTCCAAAGAGATC
>WGAE01000201.1 GCA_015489185.1 Campylobacterales bacterium | reverse complement strand
GCGTTTGTTCAGGTAAACAGGCGTTTATATTCTTCCCACCCCTTTTTACGAAGCTGACAAGCAGGACAAGTGTCACATCCGTACCCCCACTCATGCAACCGGCTACGATCACCGTTATAACAGGTATGTGTTTCATAAAGCACGATATCAAGTATCCCTTCCTGTTTTGCCAGCTTGAAAGTTTCCGCCTTACTCAGATGAATCAGCGGATAAAGAAATTTTATATCAGATTCACTGCCCAGATTCAATGCCTTTTCGAGCGTCTGGACAAACGGAAGCCGACAGTCGGGATAGCCGCTGTAATCGGTCTGATTGATCCCGGTGACGATAAAATCGAGTCCCGCTTTTTGGGCATACGCGTGTGCCGCCGTAAAAAATACGGCATTTCGATTCGGTACGAAGGATGCCGGAAGATTCGGGCGATGGTGATGTTTTGCGTTGATATCAAGTGTGGCATCGATCAGTGCGGAATCGTCCAGTTGCGCAAAGATATCGATCTTCATCACAAAATTCGGTACATTCAATAGTTTCGCAATTTTCTGCGCCTGCTGAATTTCGACTGCATGTTTTTGATGATAATCAAATGTGATTGTTTCAACATGTTCGTATCTATTTTTTGCCCATCCCAGGCAGGTGGTACTGTCCTGCCCGCCGCTGAAAACCACCAATGCGCTTTTGGAAGATTTTTTTCCCATCAGTCGACTCCTATAAATTTATGCATTTGCAAACTCAGACGAAATTTTTGAGGATAACGCTTAACCAGTTCCACACAAAAACGTACATTTTCCATATTCGGCGTGTGCATTGCGTTTTTCGGCTGAATGAAAAAGGGTTTGTCCGTTTCAATCCGCAGCAACAAATCAATATCGGATTGCATATCGACAATGCATTTGAGCTCATCAAACCCTTGTGTGTGTACCGTTTCCCAGTCCTTGGGACTATAGGTAATCCAGTCGGCTTCTTTTACATTTTGGAAATTATATCCGTTGGTCTCAATCGCTACATAATATCCGTGTGATTGCATAAAACGAATAAACGGATTCAGATCATAAAGCGTCGGCTCTCCTCCGGTAATAATCACCGTTTTGGAACCGTATTGGGACACTTCGTGCAAAAGTGTGTCGAAACTATATTCACGCATCACCGTTTTATGCAATTCATCATCACAAAAATCACAAGTAAGGTTACAACCGTACAAACGCACAAAAACTGCCGCCGTTCCGGCATGAAACCCCTCACCCTGTATCGAATAGAAGATCGAAGAAACTTTCAGCATATAATCCCTGACTGTAAATTTTATGTTACAATGGATAGTAGCAAAATAATTTTTAGGAAACTGTATGTATACCCTCTTCATGTTGCTATTTACAGCGCTGATTATCGGCGGATTGATCTGGGCATATATTCACCACCTCAACGACAAAGGTGAAAAACTCAAACTGATCAATCAAGGCATCTGCCCTGAATGCAAACAGCCAACCATTGAAGTAGTTGATCAGAAAGGAGGCGGTTGCTCAGGGACGACCTTCGTAGAGTATGAATGTACAAACTGCCGCTATCATGACAGCTTTAATATAGGAAGCGGCGGTTGTTCCACAGGTAGCTGTAAATTTTGAAAAAAGGTCATTTTTTATTAAACTTTTCACTCCTCTGACCGATATAGTTTATGAATTTAACGATTCGTAAATTCCAGGTTATAAGGAGACCTCACCCTATGAAAAGAAATTCCGTATTATCTACTATTACATTATCAGTCGCACTTAGTGCTATTTTGACAGGTTGCGGGGGCACATCCGCTACTTCCGGTTCCGATACAGGAAACGACAACAACACACCATCTGCATCTATCACAGGAAAAGCGGTAGACGGCTACCTTCAATATGCAACCGTATGTCTCGATCTGAGCGAAGACGGTTACTGCCAGCCTTCAGAACCGAGCACACAAACAGACGAAAACGGTGCTTTTACACTCACGCTCACGGAAGAGGCAAAAACAGATCCAAATTTCGATACGGCAATGTTGCTTGTTTACGGCGGTAAAGATGTCGATACCGGCGATGATTTTACCGGCAAACTGCTTGCACCTAAAGAAGGGAAAAGTGTTATTTTAAGTCCCGTTTCGACACTAGTGGCGAAAACATTGCAAAAAGAGCTGAAAAAAGAGAAAAAACTCTCCAAAGAAGAACTGAAAGCGAAAATCGAAGCGGCAAAAAATAAAGTGGCACAGGTACTGGAACTTGACCCGAAAGAGCTTGACGCAGACCCGGTTGCAGAGCAGGAAAAAGGAAACGACAAGTTGATTAAAAAAGCTCTGCAACTGCAAAAAGCAGTCGAAGCGATGCTTGCCGCCGAACCGGATGAAACAAAACACACTGAACGTGCGGAGAAAATCTATGAAGCGATCGCAGACGTACTTCAAGAAACAACACCGCAGGAAAAAGGCGTTGATCGTCTGCTCGATAAAACACTCCAAAAAGCTGAGCAGGATGATCGTGTAAAAGCGCTTCTGGGCGGTGATCAGGGAATCCGTGCAGGAGCAGCTGCCAAAGAAGTAGCAAAAGCGATCAAAAAACATTTTGATGAGGCTGATCCAAACATCAAAAAGCGTAAAGATTTTCTGAAAAAAGTTGCAGTCGTTACCAGAGAGGATCTTAAGAAAGTCAAAGTAGCCATTGAAGAGGGTAAAACAGAAGATGAGATCAGAGGTGAAATTTCTGTTGACAATCCGTTCGCAAAACCCGATTTTGACTGGGGTAAAAAGTTTATCGCACATGACCTTGACCTTGCCGGCATTGCGGCAGACGATACATTAATCGAAAAACTCAAAACCCTTCTTGAGGGAGAAGAGATCGAACCGGGAACACTTTTCAAACATCTCGATGCACTCAAAAACAGCGGCGATCAGGATATCCAAAATATTTACGACAAATTGCAAAAGTTTGTAGCCCAAAAAGAGGCGGAAAGAGAAGCACAAGAAGCACAAATGAAAAACAGGTTCATCGCATTCAAACCGCCGATGACCCTTTACCTGCCTCATGGAAACAAATATGAAGAGGTCTCTTTCAACGAAGACAATACGCTCTCTGTTCACAAATACAGAGCCCAAAACGGTACTTTTGTACCTAAAAACAGCGATGGTGAGAATCAAAACAGTGAATATATTCTCCAAAACGGAAGCTGGGTTGCGGCGTCGGATGAATCGGCACAACCGTTTACAATGAATGCCGACGGTACATTGACAATGACAGAGTGGAACGAAAAAGTTTCATTGCTTGAAGGAAAAGATATTGCCGGTAAAACCATCACGATTCCACAGTTGCGCAATCTTGCGGTGACTATGCCGGATAACGCAAAAATGTACTTTATCAAGGTCGAAAAACAAAAAGATACCTATAGAATCGACGAGCCGGTAACATCACATCAAAATGGAGAAGAGACGGTACTGCACAACTTTGGGGAGTTTATTCAAAATCAGTGTCAGACAAACTGGTTTATCGGTAATCAAGATCACGGTCTTGCATTTGCCAGTACACAAAACGCCGACGGGAGCTACCAATGTGACGCTAACGCCAAATCGGGTAAACTTGTGACCGCATCGGCACAAAACAGTGACGTTGAGAACGGAAAAATTGCCGGTGAATGGAAAATCAAGGAAGTAGACGGTCAGGAAATTATGATCATTAAACCGTACAGCAAAAAATATCTCGAAGATGATGAAGGAGATATCGAATACAAGATTTTCGCCGTCAAAGACGGAACGCTTTATCGGGGAGGTCTGGAGCCCAAAGGGATCGTACGTAATATGCCGGCATTTAACGGTGCGGCGATGGACGCAATCAAAAATAGTATTGCCAATTCTTGGAAATACCGAGATTTGATGAACGAACAATAATCTTTTTCGTAAGAGGTTTTACCTCTTACGAGGCTATCATACCGTAAAGTAACGCAATCTCTTCCGCCCAGATACTCTCGTCGATCGTCTCCAGAACGAGAGGTATATCATCCATACGCGGATCGTTCATAATAAATCGAAACGCGTCCAGTCCGATTTTTCCTTTTCCCAGGCTGTGGTGCCTGTCGACTCTCGATCCAAGATCGGGCTTGGAGTCGTTGATATGCATTCCTTTGAGATACTTAAAACCGACCACTTCATCAAATGTTTGCCATGTAGCATCATACGCCTCTTTGGTGCGAATATCGTATCCGGCGGTAAACATATGACAAGTATCGATACAAACTCCCACCCGACTTTTATCAATCGAACGGTCGATGAGGTACGCCAGATGTTCAAATTTATACCCCAGGTTACTTCCCTGTCCGGCAGTGTTTTCAATCACAAGCGTTACGTTTTCGGTCACTTCGAGTGTTTTGTTCATCGCATCGGCGATCAGGTCCAGACACGCCTCTTCGCTGATCTTTTTCAGATGGCTGCCCGGATGAAAGTTCAGTTTATCAAGTCCCAGTTGTTCACATCGACGTACTTCGTCAATAAACGCATCCAGTGACTTTTGTCGTTTCTCTTCTTCGGGATGTCCCAGATTGATCAAATAACTGTCATGAGGCAGCACCTGCTTTGGAGAGATACCCACTGCTTCCAAGTTGTCTTTGAATTTTGCGATTGTTTTGTCATCAAGCGGTTTGGCTTTCCACTGGCGCTGATTTTTGGTAAAAAGGGCAAAGGCTTTCGCACCGATCTCTTTTGCATTGAGCGGGGCGTTGAATACCCCGCCGCTCGCACTGACATGTGCACCGACATATTTACTCATTTAGGCATTTTCCTTAGTTTGATGATAATGTGATTGAGGCTATCTTTAAAATAGACATTTCCGGGCCAGATTTTGTATTTGACGGCATATTTGGGCGTAATGATCTTTTGAATAAATCCTTTGGTCATCTTTTTCAGATTTTTGCCGCCGAAAATCGGTTTGGAACGCAAAACATTCTCAACCAGCGTATCGGGATATACACCAGTCAGAAAAGTCTGGTTAAATCCGTGCTTCGTATTGCACAGTGAACCTACGCAGATCTCATCTTCGTTTAACGATACGGTCATATCCAAAACTGCTTTCCCCATCGAAAAAACCTGCAAATTGATCAACTTATCGTAAATGTTCATGAACCCGGTATCGGAGAATGCGAACTTCTTGGTTTTCATCGTCACTTTATAGGGATTGGAACTGATCAGCTCTGCATTTGCGAAGCGGGAAGGTTTTTTCTCTTCGAAAATCTCCTCTTCGGCTTCGGCAGGTATTTTTTGAATCAGTGTAGCATTCTGCTCCGATACGGCTTTAGCAACCTGTTTTGTCGTCACTCCGGAAGAAGTTTTCTGTTTAGGTTTTTGCGCCGTTTTCTGCTCTTCGATATGTTTGTCCAAAACCTCTTTTTCCGGCATTACCTTAGGTGCTTTCCCGGGAACAATTTTCCCCGCACAACCGACAAGAAGCAGTGCGATCCCAATACTCGTCAAAATACGCATGAAACTCTCCCGTAGCAGATATATCCGACAATACTAACATACAATTATTTACATAAAAGCAATTTTTGGATATTATCATCGACAATTTATAAAACAGACAGAGGGAAATGAATGGATTTTAAGACAGAAAAAATCGACAGTGCTAACGCACGTGTAGAAGCAACTATTTCAAAAGAGGATATTGATCAAAAAGAGACAACACTGGCACAGGCAGCCGCGAAAGATATGCAAATCGCCGGTTTTAGAAAAGGGAAAGTCCCGGCACATATCGTCAAAGCTCGCTACGGAGACAAACTCAAAGAAGATGCGAAAAACGAACTATTGCGTGAAGTGTATGAGAAATCGCTTGAAGAGTTGAAGATCGACCCGACTGCCATTATCGGTGAACCTGCCGTCAAAAAATTCGAGGAGAATGAGAACGGAGATATCGAAGTAGAGATTCTGATCTCCACAAAACCGGAAATGAACGTAGAAGGATACAGTGAACTGGTACCGGATTTTGACGTTCCGGAAGTGACGGAAGAGGAAGTCAAAGAGCGTCTTGAAACGATGCTCAAGTCAGCCGCACCAATCGAAACGGTGAAAGAAGACCGTCCGTTGAAAGAGGGAGACTACGCACTGATCGATTTTGAGGGATTCATCGACGGTAAAGCGTTTGAAGGCGGTAGTGCGAAAGGCTATACACTGCAAATCGGCAGCGGCAGCTTCATTCCGGGATTTGAAGATCAAATGGTCGGTATGAAACCCGGAGAAACAAAAGAGATCATCGTTACCTTCCCGGAAGATTATCACGCAAAAGAGTATGCAGGAAAAGAGGCGACATTTAAAGTCACTTTGCATGAAATTCAAGAGAAAGTGGTACCTGCCGATATAGACGCAGAAACATTGAAAAAGTTTCTGCCGAATGAAGAAGCACCTACAAAAGAGTTGCTGGAAGAGAGAATCAAAGAGCAAATCGCATCGGAGAAACGCGCAAAACTCTATCAGGAAGAGGTCAAACCCAAATTTGTCGAAGCGCTGGTTGAAAAATATGATATCGATCTTCCCGAAAATATCGTTGAGCAGGAAATCGATATGGCGTTTCGTAACGCCCTTCCGTCAATGGATGAAGAAGAGATCAAAAAATACACCACCGATGCCGATGCAGCGAAAGAGAAGCGTGAAGAGTTCCGAAACGATGCACGCGATAGTGTCAAACTGACATTTCTGGTAGACGAGCTGGCGAGAAAAGAGGGTGTCACGGTAGACGATCAGGAAGTAATGCAGACACTCTATTTCGAAGCACTCCAAAGCGGTCAGGATCCACAGGCGCTGATCAAGCAGTATGAAGAGCAGGGATTGTTACCGGCTGTCAAAATGGCACTGGTCGAAGACAAACTCTTTACAAAACTTTTTAACGAAAAAGCCGATATAAAATAAACCAACACCAGGAGAAGAGATGAGTTATGTACCGATAGTAGTTGAGAAGACGGGAAGAGGAGAAAGAAGTTATGACATATTCTCCAGACTTCTCAAAGACAGAATCATTATGCTCAGCGGTGAAGTCAACGATGCCGTCGCATCTACTGTCGTTGCACAGTTACTCTTCCTGGAAGCGGAAGATCCCGACAAAGATATCTATCTCTATATCAACTCTCCAGGCGGCGTCATTACAAGCGGTATGAGCATGTACGATACGATGAATTACATCAAACCGGATGTGTGTACCATTTGTATCGGTCAGGCGGCATCGATGGGTGCGTTTCTGCTCTCCTCCGGTGCACCCGGGAAACGTTACGCACTGCCGCACGCACGCATTATGATTCACCAGCCGCTCGGCGGTGCTCAGGGACAGGCAACCGATATTCAGATTCAGGCAAAAGAGATTCTACGTATGAAAAACGAGCTCAATCAGATTCTTGCCGAGCAAACGGGGCAGCCTGTAGATAAAGTCGAAGCGGATACCGAAAGAGACTTTTTCATGAGCGCTTACGAAGCCAAAGAGTACGGACTGATCGATAAAGTCTTGGAAAAAAGTTTCAAATAAGCAAAAAGGGCGGTAACAGTGTATTGCATTAACGAAGCAGGTGAAGTTGTCAACAAACCCACAACACCTACGACAGCAGGAAAATCTATGCCACAGCAATCGACACACCAGACAACTGCCCTGCATAAAGATAATGCAACGATCAAACAGACCGGCGCGTTTGCAAAACAGGTCGTTGAAAAGATGATCAGGGAAAATATTCCCGCCACTCCGGAAAATTTCGCGATCTATTTTGAAAAACTGCTGGACGAAAAACCGCTCAAACAACGTAAAATGATTCAAAAAGTGCTCGAAGCCGAATCAGTGGAAGAGAACGTATACGTCGCACATCTGGAAAACAATATCAAAGAGAGCTTCCGTCAAATCAAGGTCATTTTGGAAAATGTCTCCGCGATGTATGCCAAAATCAACAAACTCAAAGTTCTGACACACAACAAAATCGAAGAACTCTCTGCAGGTTCGGGACAAATCGCACTGGTCGCTTATGAAGAACAACTCGAAGAGATCATCGGTACGCTTTCTACCCAGCAAAAGACCATCAAAGAGAAATACACAGACATCGCCGAAAAAATTAAACTCTTTCATGCAAACACAATCTTCGATCCTAAATATGATGTCTATAACAAAAATTATCTGCTCAAAACAATTGAAGCGGAGAAAAAAAACATCTTCCATTTCGGCTATGAAAGCAGCCTGATCGCCTTTAAAATCAAAGAACAGACTTTTGAGGGAATTAAATCACAAAAAGACAGAGATCTGGTAACAAAGAATATCGCAACAATGATCCTGAAACGATCCAGACGAAGCGATATCGTTGCGCATCTTGGAGGTAACGTTTTTGTCATCGTACTCAAACATACCTCTTTGCAACAAGCTGAAAAAGTGATTGAAAGTCTCGATAATCTCATTGCAAATACCAATTATATCATCGATTCACATCAAATCGATATCGAACTTGATTACGGAATGACGAAAATCGTCCATAACAAAACAAGAGACCAAATCTTGTCTGAACTGATCAGTCAGTTGAGGTAGGAGGTAAAGAGCTATGGTAAGGGAGATCATCACCTACCCCAATAAACTGCTCAAACAACCTTCCAAAGATGTAACCCGTTTCGATGCAGAACTGCATACGCTGCTGGATGATATGTATGAAACGATGCTCGCAAAAAACGGTATCGGTCTTGCCGCCATTCAGGTAGCCGTACCTCTCAATGCTCTGATCATCAACCTTCCCAACGAAGACGATAAACAGGTCAAGGAAGATCTGGTAGAAGTGATCAATCCTAAAATCCTGGAGATGGACGGCACCACTGTCTATACAGAAGGGTGCCTGAGCGTTCCGGAGTATTATGAAGATGTACAGCGTGCTGAGTGGATTAAAGTCTCCTATTTGGATCGTCACGGCAACGAGATCATCAAAGAGTACGACGGATTGATGGCAATCGCATTCCAGCATGAATGCGACCACCTTAAAGGGGAACTCTTCATCGAAAAACTCTCCTATCTCAAGCGTAAAAAGTTTGAGAAAGAGTGGAAAAAACGGCTCAAAAACAAAAAATAACAACACTTCATGAAGCAAATTCGCTGTGCTACCCTGGAGGGGTTTACCGCAAAAGAGGTAACGGTTGAAGTCTCATTTGTAAGGGCACTTCCCGGCTTTACAATCGTCGGTCTGGCACAGGCTTCGATTCAGGAGTCTAAAGAGCGCGTCAAATCGGCGCTCAGTGCGATCGACTTCAAGTTTCCTGCGCAAAAGATCACCGTCAATCTCTCTCCTTCCGACTTGAAAAAAGAGGGAAGTCATTTCGATCTGCCGATCGCTCTGCTCATTGCGCTCCAAAAAAGTGAATATCAATTTGACGACTTCATGGCGTTTGGTGAACTGGGGCTGGACGGTAAACTGAAAGATACCGCCAGCCTCTTTGCCGTCATTCTCTCCCTGGCAAAAGAGCATCATTGTAAAAAGCTGATAATCCCCAAAGAGAGTGCAAAGAAAATTACCAAAATTCCTGGACTTACACTCTATCCTGTCGAAACACTCGACGAAGCGATCCGGATTTTCACACAACCGGAAGATGCCGTGAAAATCGTTTCAGAAGGGACACTTGCGTATCCGTCTGTAAAGATTGAGGGCAAATCGTATTATTATACGAACGATTTTCCACTCGATTTTATAGAAATCAAAGGACAGGAGCACGCCAAACGTGCCTCACTCATTGCCGCCTGCGGTATGCACAATATCCTTTTTGAAGGAAGTCCGGGTTGCGGCAAAAGTATGAGCGCCAAACGCCTGCAGTACATTTTGCCTCCGGTAACACTTGACGAAATTCTCGAAAAAGCCAAACGTGACGCCCTGGAAGGCAAAGAGCCGGACTTTTCGCCGCAGCGCCCGTTTCGAAGCCCTCACGCGTCGTCGACAAAAGCAAGTATCTTCGGCGGCGGCAGCAAAAACGCTCGTGTCGGTGAAGTCTCCCTCGCCCACAACGGCATACTCTTTTTCGATGAAATCCCCCATTTTCCGAAATCAGTGCTTGAAAGCCTTCGTGAACCGCTGGAAGATTACAGGGTACTTATCTCCAGAGTCAACAGTAAAATAAGCTATGAGACAAAATTTCTGTTTATTGCCGCAATGAACCCGTGCCCGTGCGGCAACCTGCTCAGCCGTACCAAAACATGCCGTTGCAGTGAACTGGAGATCAACCGGTATAAAAAACGGCTGTCGGCGCCGATTTTAGATCGTATCGACCTTTATGTACAGATGGCGGAAACCAATCCCGAAGATAAACCTTCCGTATCCTCCAAAGAGATGTTTGCAACGGTACTGGATGTCTTTCGCCGCCAGATCGAACGCGGACAGGAGGAGTTTAACGGTAAACTCTCCGATCGTGATATCACCAGATTTTGCACGCCGGATGCGGAAGCGCAAAGTGTTTTGGAAACGGCAATCAAACGCTTCGAACTCTCCCAGAGAGGTATCAACAAAACACTCAAAGTCGCACGCACGATTGCAGACATCGACAAATATGAAACCATCAGCAAGAAACACCTCATCGAAGCGTTGCAGTACCGTTTTCGTTAAATCAGAAATAGCAGGCTCACCGCCGCCAGCAAAATGTAAACCGCAACCGGAATACGATGAAGTGCATCGACAATATGTTTACTGAAAACTTTCGTCAGTCGTGAGGTTTTAACCGCGGGTTTGAGCATCTTCAAAAACCTTTTTTCACCGACCTTTGCCAGTGTACGAATTCCTTTGGTCCCGTATGTCGCTGCTTCTAAAAAACCTTTTTTACTCACGTTATTTTTAAGCAGACGATAATATACCGGAGCGTCGTTACCTAAAATTTTCACCAGCACACCGCTCTCTTTACCGAACATTTTGGCAAATCCGACACTGTTGTGAAATGCTTTAAGCGAAGGTGCCGTTCGCAGTAAGGTCGTCGTTGTACCGATACCTCCCGCACGCATCACGGTGGAAAAATCATCGAAAAAGGCTTTAACAGGTTTTAGATCACCGCTTTTACGCACTTTTGATGCCGAACGTACGATAAACTTTTCAAGCCACAGTGGCATTTTACCGCTCTTTTTGATAAATTTAAGCGCCGATACTCCGCTTTTTACCGGTGCGATACCTCCTTCTGAGGCAAATGTCGCAACCGATGCCGCAACACCGATCGAAGAAAGCCCCACTAACACTTTATCGACCTTCTCACCCTTCAAATAGTGATACCCTTCAATCGACAAATCGCGCAGATCACCCCAGAGAAAAAAGTCGCTGATTCCGGCAGATATCTTTCCGATCGTTTCATCGCTTTTCCCTTCCCATACGCCTTCCGCTACCTTTTTTGCCTGATACGCCATCGAGTGACGTTTCTGCTCCAGCGCTTCATATAACCGTCTGGCTTTGGGATTGTTTTTGACATAATCAAACTGCATAAAAAATCCAAGATATGCCGAGGCTTGCGCATACTTTTTTGCATCGATCAGGCGCATCGTTTCAGGTAATGGATCGATCCGCTTCAGTGCCGCCGTTTTTTGCGGCTGATGCAGTTCATAATATTCATGAATCATATATACTGAAAAAATGAGTGTAAAAAATGCTGTTAATTTAATCAAAAGCTTCATGAAGTCTATTATACCATACTCTGTGACCAGCCTGTAAGAGAAGCTATGTTAGAGTTACCGTATGATTTCCGTATTCGAAGATGTTTCCCCGCTTGACCAAAAATGTTACGATCGCTATCTTCTCAGTGAAGATCTACTGATGGAACACGCCGCTTCGGGACTGAAGCAGGCATTGCCGAAAGAGGCGAAAAGTGTTTTGATCCTGAGCGGTCCGGGCAACAACGGTGCGGACGGCATCGCACTGGCGCGCATGATTCAGGCACAATTTGATCGAGTCGTACTCGTTTTGCCCTACGGTGCAAAATCAAAAATGGCCAAACTGCAACTCGAACGTGCAAAGGCGGTAGGAGTGGAAATCGCTGAGGAACCGTTTGAGACGGATGTCGTCGTCGACGCACTCTTCGGTTCAGGTCTGAGCAAACCGCTTGATAAAAAAGCGATCGATCTGCTCGATACACTCAACCGATACGAAAGCTATAAAAT
>WGAE01000200.1 GCA_015489185.1 Campylobacterales bacterium | reverse complement strand
GAGTATAACAAATCATCCTACTCTTTTAGTTCAAATCCGAAATTTCAAACATGCATTAATTATATATTTAATATCTATTTTTATCTTTATATTATCTTTTGAAATTTAACTCTAATTAAACAAACGTTTGAGTATAATTTTTTTCATGAACTATTTACCCGCATTTCTCAAACTGGATCAACGTAAAGTGTTGCTTGTCGGCGGCGGTCGTGTCGCAACGGAGAAGATCGAAAAACTCCTCGACTTCACGACCGATATCGAAGTGATCGCAGACCACTACAGCGAAGAGATGCTTTCGCACATCATCGATCACAATCTCAACTACCGGACCAAAAAGTACGAACCCGGTGATGTCGAAGGGTTTGATATCGTCGTTGTGGCGGTCGATTCGCTGCAGTTACAGGAGCAGATCTGGAAAGAGACACGCCAGACACGTACCCTCTGCAATGCGGTCGATTCGGTAGCATACTGCGACTTTATTTTCCCCGCTTACATCAAAGAGGGAGATTTGACTATCGCCGTCTCTACCGGAGGCAAATCCCCCGCAATTGCAAAACACCTCAAAGCATTTTTGCAACGCAAACTGCCTGAAAACCTGACCGCGTTTCTCGAGGAGATGGGAAAAATCCGCGAAGAGCTTCCCAAAGGACAGGAGCGTATGCGTGTACTCAGTGACAAAGCCAAAGCCTTCTTCGCCCAGGCACTTGAAAAAGAGAAAAAATAATCGAGTTCTCTGAAACACTGTTGATTAAACGAAAGCTTTATCATTTGCGCATCCAAACCGCACGATTGCCGAAGGCAAAAAAAGTGCACCCAACCCCGAAGGGGCGCTTGCGTTTGCACTTTTTAGTTCGGTTTGGATGCGCTCGCGAAGCGACAAATGGTAACTCGCTTGAGTGAAATCAATAGTTTTTCAGAGGATTCAATCAGGAAAACTGGACGGGATCCATATCGATCTCACACTCCGCACAGTGGCATTTATGCGCGACACGCAGCAGCGCCGTCGGAGAGTCGGCACGCAGCAAAACCTGAAACCGGTACTTACCGGCGATTTTCGCCACCGGTGCTTCACCAAAACCGACAATCTCCACATCTTCGACATCACTAAGGCACATCTGTAACCGCTCCAGAATCTGAAGCGCTTTTTGTCTGTTCTTGTGTGCAACCAAAAACTTCATCAATTTCTTAAACGGAGGATACAACCCTTCCCGCCAGGGCAACTCTTCCCGTAAAAAACGCTCATAATCATCTATGTAGTGCGCGAAAAAGTCGGCATTTGCCGTCGAGACGATCACACTTCCCTCCCCTTTTCTGCCACTTCTGCCCGCCACCTGCAACAGCAAGCTCATAGCCTTCTCCCTCGCACGAAAATCGGGCTGTGCCAGGATCGTGTCGATTCCCAGCACCACCGCAAGCTTGACATCATGATAGTCGTGTCCTTTGGAGAGCATCTGGGTACCGACAAGCACATCGATCTCTTTGTCATTAAAGGCTTTGAGAATTTTTTTGAGTTTGGTCTGTGTCGTCACCTCGTCACGATCGAACTTCATGAAGGTTTTATCGGGAAATTTTTCGGAGAGTTCCGCCACCACTTGTGCCGTTCCGATCCGGTTGGTTCGAAGACGATCCGCGTTACAAGAAGGACAACGCTCGGGAATACGCTGCATATAATTGCAGTAGTGACACCGAAGCGCGTTTCGTTCACGATGCAGACTCATCCCCACCGCGCAAAAAGGACACTCGACAAACTTGCCGCACTCCATGCAGGTGAGATATTTGTAATTGGCGCGTGTCGGCAAAAAGATGATCGCCTGATGATTCTTAGAAAGCGTTTGTGAGAGCGCATCCAAAATCTCCTCACCGATACCGTCCTGCTCTTTGACAAAACGAAACCGCTTATTTGTTTGAAAATAGGTTTCCCGAAGACGAAAAAAGGGAAATTTACGGTAACTGGTCAGAGAAGGCGTTGCGGACCCCAGCACCACACGTGCACCCAGTGCTTTACCCATATAAAGCGCGACATCTCTGGCATGATAGCGCGGTCGGTTCGATGCTTTATAACTGTCGTCATGCTCTTCGTCAACAATAATCGTCCCAAGATCAGGTATCGCCACGAACAACGCCGAACGCGCTCCGGCAAGAATCTTCACCTCACCGCTGCCGATCTGAGCCAAAATCTCCGTTTTTCTCTTTTTCGTGATTTTCGAATGCCAGATCGCCACCAAATCACCGAACTTCTTCTTCAAACGTCTCTGCATCTGCGGTGTGAGCGAAATTTCGGGCATCAGAAAGAGTGCGGTTTTGCCCGCGTTGATCGTATCTTCGAGAAGTTTCATATAGATTTCGGTTTTTCCGCTCCCGGTATCGCCGAACAACAACCCCACCGGATGACACTGCAAAAATCGATACGCCTCCTCCTGACGTTTTGAGAGTGTAATATCACAGCAGATCGAAAAACGCTGTCGCGACTTCTGCACCGAAACCGGTGTGAACAACCCCGCCGCTTCCCCGAACGAACAGACATAATACTGACTGATAAAGCGAAAAATATGCATATATACGCTATTGAACCGCTGATCCGTCACTTCGACGATTTGTTCACATGAAAACTTCGGTTTTTCACATTGTGAATAAATAATACCTTTAACTAACCTATTTTTAAGTTTTACGGTAACAAGCGTACCCGGTTCGATGCTTTCGGTGCTTTCATATGTCAGAGGAGAAAGAGGAGAGCCGATGACGGCGATTTCATAGTAGTAGTTCACGTTTTTAAAAAGCTGACTTCCATTTGATGATACCAAGAACCGTCAATGTCGTATTTTCTTCATCAACGACATACGGGATGATATACCCTTTGAATATCAAATCTCTGATATGATCATCATCAAAATAGATTGATTTTCTGTATTTATTTCTGTATTTATAAGGAAAATGAACACAATTTTCAATCATTTTATCCAGTTCGTGTTGAAAATGTACGGCGCGCTGAACGGAGTCTTGTGCAATATACTCCATAATTTCCGTCAAGTCTGCATAATAGCGTGCATCTTTAAGAATCTGCATATCGCTGTTTCAGTTCGGTAGTAAACTCCTTCATCTTTTCCTGATACACATCTTCCGTCAGCAGTGTAGCTCTGCCGGTTCGAATATCTTCCAATCTGCTATGTAACAGTTTACGGTCTTGTTGAAATTTTGCGGAAAAGAGATATTCCGCCTCCTCTTCAGGAAGCAATGCATACGCATCGACCATATCATCTTTCAAAGCTTCAATAATTTTCAAAAACTGTTCAAGCCGATCATCCCGTACCTGCAGCGTAACCGTTCGCATTCCGTTCCTTTGCCATTTTTTTCATTATAGCAAAAAAATGACAATTTTAAGTTATTCTGTCAAATCTTTACAAAGCTGCACACTATGGGTACAGTCGAAGCTGCCGGTGGACGGATTATATGTAAAATTGACATCAACACCGGTAGCATTGAAACTATAAGTATTATTTGCTACTTTTCTCCATCCATTCTCAGATTTTGAATAGATTGGATAATCAAGCAACTGTGCGGATGCATCGGAGCTGTTCGTATCATAATCAAAAAGCGGATTGTGATCATTTGATGTCGCGCTGCTCAGCGCATCGAGTCTGGAAGGGTAACTTGCACCTTTGCCCATCAAAATATTGCTGTTGCGTTTGAGTGAAATCGCGTTGCGAATCGCCGCCACTTCACTACGCCCTTTGGAGATAATTGCATCGTCACGCGTTACCGCCATCTTTGAAATCGCAACACCGGAGAGAATACCCAAAATAACGATAACGAAGATCAATTCGATCATGGTGAATGCTTTTTTCATATGCTTTTCCTCATTCAAAATACGATACTCGAACCACCGATAGAATAATTTCCTTCAGCGACTCGCTGTTGCAGTTTTTTACAAATTATTCCCGCGCATGGGGTCCCGTGCCTGAATACCAATGTTGTTTGATTGATATCTATGACAAAAGGATGGTCGTTTCTACCCGTCCCGTCTTCCGAAAAGAGACTCAATTGTCCAACGGAACCGGTAATCGGGTTTGTCGATGTTTCACCCGCATAACCGGTATAAACCATTTTACGTAAAATTTGTGACATTAAATGGGGTTTTTTG
>WGAE01000199.1 GCA_015489185.1 Campylobacterales bacterium | reverse complement strand
CCATTACAACTGCTTTCATCTCTTCTCCTTCTTTTTATTTTGTCACACACCTCTACTGTCAGCTATATCGGGAAAAAAGAAATTTTCTGAACAGAAGATTAAAAAATATTGTAATTTTTTCATACTCTTACAAAGTTACTGTTTTTTTACCTGTTTAAAATAGACCACGCCCAGCGGTGGAAGCCGAAGGGAAACAGACTGCTCTCTTCCATGCATCGCAATCGGTTCAACAGGCAGAGGATCGGGATTGGTAATATCCCACCCTTCATATTTGCGATATTGCGAATTGAAAATCTCCTCCCACGATTCACCGTAGGGTACACCGACACGATAATTCTCCAGCACCGTATCGGAGAAGTTGCATACCACAAGAATTGTCTCCTCCTCATGATCACTTTTGCGTAAAAAAGCGATCACATTGTGTCCGGCATCGGCATAATCGATCCACTCGAACCCCTGATGCTTTTCATCATACAGATAAAGCGCCCGCTCCTTGCGATAGAGTGCGTTCAGATCGGCAATCAACTGCTGAATTCCTCTGTGATTCGGATACTCAAGCAGATGCCAATCCAAACTCTGCTTGTAGTTCCACTCCGCAAACTGCGCAAACTCGCCGCCCATAAAGAGCAGCTTTTTACCCGGATGCGCCGTCATATAGGTAAAAAGCGCCCTGAGATTGGCAAACTTCTGATTGTAATCCCCCGCCATCTTGTTGATCAGTGATCCCTTCATGTGCACCACTTCATCGTGACTCAGCGGTAAAATAAACTGCTCATCGAACGCATACCAGATACTAAACGTCAGCTGACTCTGATGATACTGTCGATAGATCGGATCGGTTTTGAAGTATTTCAGCGTATCATGCATCCAGCCCATATTCCACTTAAATCCGAAACCAAGCCCACCGACATCGACCGGACGTGTCACCATCGGCCACGCTGTAGACTCTTCGGCACACATTACAATGTCATTGTACGCACCGTAGAGACTTGTATTGAGCTGACGCAAAAAGGCGATCGCTTCCAGATTTTCGTTTCCACCGTGCTCGTTGGGAATCCACTCTCCCTCTTGTCTGGCATAGTTGAGATAGAGCATCGACGCGACCGCATCGACACGAATCCCATCAATATGGTACTTCTCCAGCCAAAACATCGCCGACGAGATCAAAAAGGCACGCACTTCGTTACGCCCGTAGTTAAATATCGCACTCCCCCATTCGGGGTGATACCCTTTTCGCGGATCCTGATGCTCATACAGACACGTCCCGTCAAAGTTGATCAAACCGTGCCCGTCCGTTACAAAGTGTGAAGGCACCCAGTCCAAAATTACACCGATACCGTTGCGATGCATCGTATCGACAAACTTCATGAACATTTCCGGCGTGCCGTAGCGTGCCGTCGGGGCGAAATAACCCGTTACCTGATACCCCCATGAGCCTTCAAACGGATATTCGGTAATCGGCAACAGTTCGACATGGGTATAGTGCATCTTTTTGAGATATTCGGCAAGCTCCGCTGCCGCCTCTTCGTAGGTCAAAAAGCGATTCTCCTCTTCGACTTTGCGGCGCCACGATCCAAGATGCACTTCATAAATCGAGATAGGCGCATTGTATGCATTGTGTTTGTGGCGTGTCCTCATCCATTCGTCGTCACGCCAGGTATGTTTGTCAAGTCCCCAGACACGTGACGCGGACTTTGGCGGCTTCTCACTGAAAAAAGCGTAGGGATCGCTCTTGTGGTGTACAATCCCATCGATTTTCGACTCGATGTAATATTTGTAGGTCACCCCTTCGGGCACATCTTCGATCAACCCTTCCCAGATACCGCTACCGTCTTCACGCAATTTGAGCGGATGGGCAAACGGATCGTAACTGTTAAAATCCCCTTCGACGCTGACATATTTCGCGTTGGGTGCCCAGACCGCAAAAAAGACCCCCAGACGCTTTTTATCCGAAACAAGATGCGCACCGAGTTTATCGTATAGTTTAGTGTGCTCTCCCCGCTTAAAAAGGTAGATATCATATTCGCTCAGCAGTGAAAAGTCGTAATGTATCGCGTGTGACATCGATGCTCCTTATTGATAGCGTTTAAGCGCGTGCTTCAAAGAGAGCATCTCATACAACCTGCTATAAGCCGACGCCGCCTCCTCCCATCCGAATCTCGCTTTCATCGCGTTTTGTTGCAGTTTTGCAAATCCCTCTTTGTCATTGTACCAGACATCGACCGCCCATGA
>WGAE01000198.1 GCA_015489185.1 Campylobacterales bacterium | reverse complement strand
TATCAGAAGAAACAAAGCCTATTTCGTTATTGGTGCTTTGATACTTTTGATACTGGTTCTATTGGTAACGGAGTCACGACAAAATGCCTATTTATTGGCGTTGACGCTGATGCTCTTCACTGCATTTTTCTACTTTTACAATAAAAATCAACGTCTAAAAGCCTATATCAGAAACAAAGAAGAAGAGATTGTTCGCTATCAGGATCTGTTACGAGAGGATCACAACTGTATTGAACTGGACGACAATCTCAGAATTATCGGGGCAAATCAGAAAATCTGTGCGTTTCTCGGTTTGGAGAAGCATCGTCTGCTGGGGCGGAGTGTGATGGAGTTTTTGAAACTTGAAGATTTTCCGGAGACGATTTTCAGATTGGTTGCCGAAGACGGGTATTATAAAGGAAGTGCTGTCAGAGTGGACAATAGTCAAAAACTCTCCGTCCATATTACATTGCATAAACGTAGTATTGATCATCGGCGCAATTATCATCTGCTTCTCAAAAGTACACCCGATCCGGAAAGTGTATCTAATGAGATCAAAGAGATGCTCTTTATTGATACCGTGACTAACTTGCCTACGCGTCTGAAACTCTTTCATGATATCGATGAACATCGTGAAAATTCTGTATTCCCGGCATCTACACTCATTTATATCGGGATTGACAATTTTGATACGTTAAATGAGTTTTTTGGTGTCGATGCGGGTACGATCATTCTCAAACGGGTTGCGGAGTGGTTGAAGAACGATTTGCCCGTTGCGCAGGCACGTTTGTATAAAATCGACTTCAGCCACTATGCGATTTTCATTCCCAGGTTTATGACAAAAGAGAAACTTGAAGCGTATTTACGTCGTATGACCAATCGTATTTCGAAAGAGGAGTTTTCGTTTCAAGAAAGCATTTTCAATATCGAAGTAACGGCAGGTGTTGCCAGGGGGAGTGAGAACCTCCCCAAAAACGCATATCTGGCGCTTAAAGAGGCTGAGAAACTAAAAAAGAGTTATAAAATATATGATGAAAAAGAGAAACATAAAGAGCGTTTTCTGCAAAATATCAGAATCAATAAAATGCTCAAAGAGGCGTTGGAAGAGCAGCGGATTGAGCCCTTTTTCCAACCTATCTTCAATATCGAAGAAAATAAGATTGAAAAATATGAATCGTTAATGCGCATACGACGAGACGACAACAGTTATGCGACACCGGGTGAATTTCTGGAGATTGCCAAAACTTCCAAAATTTATACGGAACTCTCTCGGATGATGATCAAGAAGTGTTTTCAACAATTGAAGCAGGTGCGTTACCCAATTACGATAAACATCAGTGTTGAAGATATTTTGGAGCCGAGAGTTTCGCAGTTTATTTTGCGCAATTTGAAAAAACACAAATTTGGTGAATTTATTACGTTTGAAATTGTTGAAAGTGAGTCGATCAGCAATGATATTAAAGTAACCAACTTTATTAAAAAAATAAAAAGTTTTGGATGTCAAATTGCAATTGATGATTTCGGCAGCGGCTTCTCCAATTTCGGGCAACTGCTTTCTCTCGATGCGGATTATATTAAAATTGACGGGTCGTTAATCCGGGACATTACGCGAAATAAAGATAGTGAAATTATGACGCGATCAATCATTTCGATGGCAAAAGAGTTAAATATGAAAACCGTGGCGGAATTTGTCTCGACAAAGGCAATTTTCGAAAAGGTCAAGAGTCTTGGGATCGACTACGCGCAGGGGTATTTCATTGATAAAGCCGATCCGGTGATGCTCAAACACATTGCTCCGGACGGAAAATGATCAACGACTCATCTGGGCGGACTGTTCCGTTTTCATGAGCCACACAAAAACTTCGGCGACCGCTTTGTAGAGATTGGGTGGGATCTGCTCGTCTATATCAAGTGAAAGCAGTGAGTTTGCCAGCGCTTCGTTTTGAAATACAGGTACGTCAAACGCCTCCGCTTTTTGCAATATCTTTTCAGCGATTGCGCCTTTCCCTTTTGCAACTACTTTCGGTGCGCTGCCTGCTGTTGAGTCATATTTGAGCGCTACCGCTTTTTTGGTATTCATTTAAGTTTGATTACTCCCGCAAAACGTCCGGTAACACCCTCTCTGCGATAGGAAAAGTAGTTTGTATCACAGCAGGTGCAAACCGGTGAGACTTCGATATTTTGTGCCGGCACGCCCGCTTCATGAAGGCGATCGACGTTACATTTTTGCAGATTCAAAAACGTTTTCCCCTCTCGTTCTTCAATATAGTCGTTATCGAAACTCTTTTGAACAATATCGGCGATTTCCTCTCCGACTTCATAACAGCAGACGTGAATTGAGGGACCAAGTGCAATTCGTATATCCGCCGGATCGGTTCCGAAATGTTCCTGCATACGCTTTATCGTTTTGGCACCGATGTTCAAAAATGTACCGTTTCTTCCCGCATGAACCGCTGCGATAACACGCTTTTTCGGATCGTAGATCATCATAGGGATGCAATCTGCCACCATCACCATCAGGGGAATGTTACGCTGTGCGGTAATAATAGCATCGCAATTTTCGATTTTGTTGATTGCCGTATCATCGATAATCTGAATATGATCCGAATGCGTCTGATCCATATAGATTAGGTTTTCGATCAGAAAATCCCATCGAAAAGCCAGTTCAGTACGGTTTTTGAGCACATTCACAGGCTGATCGCCGACATGAAGTGCTACATTGAGGGTATCGTACGGGGCGGGGCTAACACCGCCGTGTCGGTCAGAGACGGCGCAGAAGAGTTCTTCTTCATACGGTTTGAAAATATCGAATGTCATCGGTATCAACCTCTCTCTAGTAGCTTGCCATAATTGCGTCAATGGTATCCCAGGTGATTTGCCGATTTTCGTTCTTCATGAACATATGATAAAGATAACGGGCGAACATGTCTGTTTCGATGTTGATGCGTCTGCCGACGGTGTAGTCGGCGAAGAGAGTGTTTTCGAGAGTGTGGGGGATGACGGTGAGGCGAAAACGATCTTCGAAGACGTCGTTGACGGTGAGGCTGATGCCGTCGACAGCGATGGAGCCTTTGGGGATAATATATTTGATATATTCTGCCGGAACGGTGATGTAAAAATCGGTGGCGTTGGAAAGTTTTTCGATTTTGGTGATCGTGCCGATCGTGTCGATGTGTCCCTGTACGATATGCCCTTCGAGGCGGTCGCTCAGTTGCATAGCGGGTTCGATGTGGACGTGGCCTTTGAGGTTCTCCATGGCGATGGTTTTCTGGGTTTCGGGAGAGAGTTCGACGGTGAAGGTGCCGGGGCTTTTACGCACGACGGTGAGGCAGGCGCCGTTGACGGCGACGGAGTCGCCGATGCCGGGTTCGTAGCGGCTTTTGAGGGTGAGGAAGTTGTCGGTGAAGCTGACCACTTCAGCGGTTTCGCGTATGAGTCCTGTAAACATGTGTCAATTATACCAAACTTTGCTATAATCGCGCTATCTTTATGGATTCTATTTGAATATGATGATTTCATCCAGGAGAGTTTTATTTTTTTCTTCGGAGCGGTCTGCGATCCGCTAAAAATGCAAAACTCGCTGCGCTCAGACAGGTTGCATTTTTACCTTCGGCACGCTCCTCTTCGACCTAAAAATAAAAATCCTTACTTCAATCGCCATATTCAAATAGAATGTGCAAATTGTTTGGAGAAAAACAGATATGAAATACGATGTGATAGTGATAGGCGGTGGGCATGCGGGGATCGAGGCTTCGCTGGCTGCTGCGCGGATGGGGAAAGAGACGCTTTTGATTACGATTTTGGCGGAGCGGATCGGGGCGACGAGTTGCAATCCCGCAATCGGCGGATTGGCGAAGGGGCATCTGGTCAAGGAGATCGATGCCCTGGGCGGTGAGATGGCGAAGTGTACCGATGCGGTAGGGCTTCAGTTTCGTATTCTCAACGCTTCCAAGGGGCCAGCGGTGCGGGGTTCTCGTGCTCAGATCGATATGGACCGCTATCCGATCTATATGCGCGATGTGATTTTGCATACGGAGCATCTGACGGTCAAGCAGGAGATCGCCGAAGAGATTTTGACCGAAAACGGTGAGGTGACAGGGGTCAAGACAGATCTTGGGCTTATCTACGAGGCGCCGAAGGTGATCGTGACAGCGGGGACCTTTCTAAGGGGGCTCATTCACATCGGCGAGTATCAGAAAGAGGCGGGGAGAGTGGGAGAGTTTCCTTCTAATCGGCTCAGCGATTCACTCATGTCGCTGGGGCTGGAGATGGGGCGTCTAAAGACGGGTACCTGTCCGCGTATCGATGCGAACAGTATCGATTTTTCAGTCATGGAGGAGCAGCCGGGAGACGAAAACCCGCAGCCGTTTAGTTTTCATACGCCCAAAACTGAGGATTTTGCAAAAGAGCAGCTTCCCTGCTATATCACCTATACTAATATCCATACGCATGAGATCATTTCGGAGAACTTTTACCGTGCACCGCTCTTTACAGGGCAGATCGAGGGGGTGGGTCCCAGATACTGTCCGAGTATTGAAGACAAAGTAAACCGTTTTGCGGATAAGGAGCGCCACCATCTCTTCATCGAGCCGCAGACCAAAGAGGCGACGGAGTACTACATCAACGGGCTTTCGACCTCACTGCCGCCCGATGTGCAACTGGAGATGGTGCATTCGATCAAAGGCTTGGAAAATGCGCGGATCGTGCGTTACGGATATGCGATCGAGTATGATTATGTCAACCCCACCGAACTGAAGCACTCTCTGGAGACCAAAAAGGTGAAGGGACTTTACTGTGCGGGACAGGTCAACGGTACGACCGGGTACGAAGAGGCGGCGGCGCAGGGATTGATGGCGGGGATCAATGCCGCGCTGGCGGTTGAGGGCAAAGAACCGCTGGTGCTCAGGCGAGACGAAGCCTATATCGGTGTGCTGATTGACGATCTGGTGACGAAGGGTACCAAAGAGCCGTACCGTATGTTTACGAGTCGTGCGGAATACCGTTTGTTACTGCGTGAGGACAATGCCGATCTGCGTCTGAGCCGATACGGATATGAACTGGGTTTAATCGATCATGAATTTTACGAAAAAGTAGAGCAAAAACGTAAAGATATCGCTGAAGTGTTGGCCTATCTTGACGAGCACTTTATCACACCGTCCAAAGAGAATAATCAAAAACTTGCAGAGCTCGATGAAGCGCCTGTTACCGATAAAGTACCGTTGAAAAGGGTTGTCGGACGGGGAACTTTTACGATTGAAAAGTTTGATCGTATGTTCCCATACTATAAAATGTTACCAAATGACACAAAGGAGCAGATTTTGATTGAAGCGAAATATGCTTCCTATATTCAAAAACAGCAAGCACAGATTGATCGTATGAAAAATATGATGAATATTAAAATTCCGGAAGATTTTGATTTTCGAAAAGTAGCAGGGTTGAGTAACGAGATTATCGAAAAACTCGAAACTTTCAACCCTCCGACACTGTTCGCGGCAAGTCGTATCAGCGGGGTAACGCCGGCAGCGATCGATATCTTGCATATATACATTCGAATGCGCCAAAAAGAAGGAAAATAACAAAAAATTATTTTTTAAAATAACTTTTTAAAAAAAGTATTATTTCTATTGCTTAAAATCAATAAAATTTAACGCCCTTATAGATATAATAAGTAGTTAAATTTTTAAAAGGAGTGCGCATGGCAGTCGAAAAAGAAAGACGT
>WGAE01000197.1 GCA_015489185.1 Campylobacterales bacterium | reverse complement strand
AATTTACCCTCTTTTCCGAAACGAAAGAGAAGACGCTGCTTTTATGGTCGGAACAGGGATACGGCGATATGATCCAGTTTATCCGGTTTGCAAAGCCGCTCAAAGAGATCTATCCGGACCTGACACTCAAAGTGCAGTGTCGCGACGCACTCAAGCCGCTTTTTGAAATGCTGCCTTTTATCGACGAAGTGGTTTCCAGAAACGAAGATCCGGGCAGTTTTGATTATCAATACGCGATTATGAGCCTGCCTTATCTGCTGGAAATCGAAAAAGAGCATATTCCGAACAAACCCTACATTCCGGTACAGGAAGAGACGGTATCGCTCGATCTGCATCCGCTCAAATACAATATCGGTCTGGTCTGGGGCGGCAGCGTGACGGGGGAGAGCTATCCGGAAAAGATCTTCTCTCCCGCCGATTTTTCCGCTTTAATGGAGCATATCGATATCGATCTTTTCTCCTTGCAGGTGGGTGAGGATGCCGCGGCACTTGAGAAACTGGGGCTGACGGAGGAACAGATTGTCGATCTTTCTCCGCAACTGACCGATTTCCAAAAAACGGCGGCGGCGATCCAGCAGCTAGATCTGGTCATTACGTCCGATACCTCCGTCGCGCACCTTGCCGGAGCGATGGGCAAAGAGGTCTGGATTTTGCTGATGAAAAAGGCGGACTGGCGCTGGGGACTGGAAAGTTCCGATACGGTCTGGTATCCGAACGCGCGGCTTTTTCGTCAGAAGAAGCAGGGTGAGTGGCAACCGGTTTTCGATGAGGTGATTGCCGCGCTTGAAGCGAAATATTATATCGATATCAAAGGGAAAGGGCTTCATGAAACAGAGCAGTGAAGCCAACGCCTCTCTGCTCGAAGCGTTTCGTACGATTCTCGCGTTTCACTACGGCGATGTCGCGATCGAGACGATTCAGCGTCTTGCTCCCAATCCGATCGAGCGTTTTTCGACCGAAGATATCGCTTTTATCTGTCGTGAATTTTCACTCCGTTTTGAGGAAGATCGCCGCCCACTCGATACGATCGAACCCTATATGCTGCCTTGTGTTGCACTCTCTGAGAGCGGTGAAGCGGCGGTCATCAGCGAAATTGACGACAGTACCGTCACGATTCGCAAAGGTGTGCTGGCGCAGGAAGAACGTCTGGAGAAAAGTGAGGCGGCAAAGCGTTTCAAACAGTTTCTCTTTATCACACGCGAGACGCTCGATCCCGAAACACTACGCGTCGAAAAGGCAAACGACAAAAGCTGGTTTTTCGGACCGATCAAACGGATGTGGCCAGCCTATCTGCAGATTGCGATTCTGACACTTTTTATCAATATCTTTGCACTGGCGTTGCCCCTTTTTACGATGAGTGTCTATAACCGCGTGATTCCGGCGTTTGCGACCGATACGCTCTTTGTGCTTGCGTTGGGAACGGGGGCAATTCTGATTTTTGATGTCGTGCTCAAAAGTGCGAGGTTACAGATTCTGGAGCAGGTGGTGCGCAAACTCTCCAACTATTTTGAAGAGGAGCTTTTCAAAAGGGTGCTGACACTCCAAAGCGTTTACGACCGCTACAATGTCGGCACCAAACTCAACCTCTTCAAAGAGTTACATGTTGTTAAGGATTTTTTTGCGACCAAAACGGTGCATATTCTTGATATTCCCTATTTCCTGATCGCAATGACGGTGATTTTTGTGATCGATCCGGTCATGACGATCGTTCCGGTGAGTGCCGCATTTTTCGTACTCGCTTTCAACTTTCTGATGCAATACCCGCTTGCCGGATGGTTTCGCAAAAGTTTCGAGGAGGGGCAGAGCAAGCAGGGGTTCCTGGTCGATCATCTGCACGGTCATGAAACGCTGCGTCTTGCCAATGCGCTCCCGTCTCGTCTCTATCTCTGGCGTAAGATGAGTAACTTTTACCATCACATTCAGGGGAAGATTCAGTTTTTAAACGGCATCAGCGGTGCGATCTCCGCAGCACTGGTACAGGGGGTGTCGCTTCTGACGGTGGTTGCGGGGGTGTATCGAATTCATGAAGGCGCGCTCAATGTCGGTGCGCTGATTGCGGTGACGATTCTGGCGAGTCGTGCGATGGTACCGGTGATCAATCTCTCGAATATTTTGATCCGATACAAGCAGGTGCGTGAAGCGCTTGCTTCTCTCAGTCGTTACTGGCATCTGCCGACCGAGAACGAGAAGTATCATGAACCGGGTATCGGGCGGGTCAGAGGGGAGATCCGCTTCGATCATGTCACCTTCGCTTATCCCGGTGCGCGTACCCCTTCGGTTTCGGATATTTCATTTCATATCAAACCGGGAGAAAAGGTAGGGATCATCGGTGCGACAGGTGCTGGGAAGAGTACGATCCAAAAGCTTCTCTGCGGGCTGCTTTCGCCACAAAAGGGGCGTATCTATCTTGACGGCAGCGATATTGAAACGATCCATCCGGTCGAATTGCGCCACAATATTGCGATGATGCCGCAGGAACCCTATCTCTTCGACGGAACGCTGAAAGAGAATCTGGAGCTGGGCGGACGTATCTCGAAACGTCGAATGCTTGAAGTGCTGGAACAGACGGGGCTGGATAGCCTGTTGCAAAACGGAAGTGTCGCCGAAACGTTCAAAACGGGTGAGCGAGGATCAAACCTGTCGGTCGGACAGCGCCATCTGGTCTCTTTGGCGCGTGTGCTGCTCAGCGATGCGCCGGTGGTCGTACTCGACGAACCGACAACCGGGCTCGATACGGGTCTGGAGCGGCGACTGGTCGAAAGACTCTCCAAAACTCTGCGGGAGAAAACACTCATCGTCGTCACACACCGTTTTGCCGCACTCGATCTGGTCGATCGCCTGATCGTCGTCGACAAAGGGCGTATCGTGCTTGACGGTTCCAAAGCGGATGTTTTGCATCAACTCTCTGGGACAAAGGCGGTTTCATGAAAGAGCATCTGCCGCTGGAGAAGGGGTGGAATTACCATCCGGTTGTCTGGCCAATCGTTGCCTTTACGACCTTTTTTATCATCTGGGCGAGTTTCAGCGAGGTGGATGAATTGGTGAAGGGAAGCGGTACAGTCGTTCCTTTTTCGCAAAAGAAGGTGCTGCAACATCTGGAGGGAGGGATCGTCGAGAAGATTTACGTGCAGGAAGGGGAGCGCGTCAAAGCGGGTGATCCGATCTACAAACTCAAAAACGCCACCTTCACCTCCGATACCCGGGAAAAAGAGATTACGCTTGAAGCGTTGAAGATACGCAAGGCGCGGCTGGAGGCACAGATTCAATTTGCCAAAACCTTCGACTACGAGACAAACGCCACCGAAGCACTTACCAATGAACGGAAAATCTTCGCCGCGGCGATGCAAAACTATCTGGAACAAAAACGTATTCTTGAAGGGGAGATCGCCGAAAATCGTCTCGAAAAGAAGCGAAAAATCGAAAAACGCAAAAACCTGCGCGCGCAGCTTGATACCCAAAAAGAGAACGTGCTGATTATGCGCAAGCTGGTCGAAAAGGGCGCCGCCTCCAAAAAGCAGTATCTGGCGGAAGTTTCCAAAAGCCAGGCGCTCATTACCGAAATCAATGAGATCAAAAACGCGATCCCCATTATCGATCAGAAGATCAAAAGTGCCGTGGCGAAAGAGAAGAAACTCAAAAGTGAAAAGCGCGAAGCGTGGCTTAAAGAGCTCAATGACGTGATACTTAAAATCGACCGTCTGAAACAAAAAGAGGTGGCGGGTAAAGATCGCGAAGCGCGTAAGATCATCACTTCACCTGTCGACGGGATCATTCAGAAGCTCTATTTTCATACGATCGGCGGGATTGTCAAACCGGGAGACAGGGTTGCGGAGATTACGCCTGTGGATGATCAACTGATTATCGAAGCGAAGATCAAAGCCTCCGATCGGGGGAGTATCGTGATCGGACAGCCGGTGACAATCTCCGTCACCGCCTACAGCTATACCAGGTACGGTCTGCTCAAAGGGAAGGTAATCTCGATCAGCCCGGACAGTATCGTCGATCGTAACGGAGGGGTCTACTATCTGGTGCGTGTCAGGGCGGAACACTACGCCTTCGCACCAGACAAGCCGATTCTTCCTGGTATGGTCGCAAATGTCAATATCAAGACCGGCAAAAAGACGGTGATGCAATATCTGCTCAAACCGCTCAAGGATATCCGCCGAAATGCTTTGACCGAAAAGTAAAAACTGATAGCAAATTATTCTCTCAAAATTTGATTTCACGCAAGCAAATGCATTTTTGCTTGCGAACCGAACAAAAATACTGCTTCGCAGGTGTTATGCGCTTTTTCTCCTTACAGCAACCGTTTTTTTGATGATTGAAATGATAAAGCTTTTGTACGAACGATTTTCAAAGGAGTTGATAAGCACTTCATGAAGTATGTCAAAACTTCATGAAGCCTTTTTCTTTCTGAGATCCGGCTTTACCAGTCGATCTGCGCGCCGTCCGATTTGGTAGAGATATTCAAGTCGACGGTTTTGCCCACACTGCCCTGTCCTCCCCATTTCGCTTTTGGGAACATCCTGATCGTAAACCGCGATGTCGTACGTGTTTCACTGAAGTTGTTGTGCTGCAGCCAGGAGGAGGGTTTGAAGATGACCGTATCCAGATGCGGCAGTTTGATGCTGTTTGGCAGTGAAAGTTCCAGCTTGTGCAGATGGATCGCATCGATATGCAGACCGTTTTTCGCATTTGCCGTCACTACGCTTCCCTGGGTCGCCGATGTATGCAAACCGTCGATCTTGTACCAGTGGATCTGATCGAGGCTCTCTTCCAGATGGGTCGGGAAATATTTTGAGAGATTCGCATCTTTACAGTACGCTTCATAGTAGAGCGGTACGCTCAGTGTGCGCTCATCTGTCTGAATCGATGTGGCGTAGACCCTGCCGTAATAGTACGGAATTGTCATATCACCGCTCTTGTCAAAATCCCCGCCGGTCACGCCGTCACTGTCTGTGACACTGGTGTTGAAGTCGTTTTTGTGCAAGGTGATCGGATCCTGCGGCTGCGTGCGTTTGCGTTTGAAATTGACAAAAACCGGTACCGAAGAAGCGGTACCACCAGAGAAGAATGCCTGCGGTACGGTGAAACCGTTTGGTGCGAACTGTAACGTCTGTGTGCCGTCGCCGCCGAAGAGTACCGAACTGTTCAGATCCGCACGCCCGTTCCAGTCTTCCGGTTCCGTTCCGATCTGAATACTCAGGTTCAGATCTCTGGCGTAACAGCCGGATGTGTAGTTGGTTGCCGTAGCGCCGTTATCCAGAAGCGCAGTCATCGTCAGCGCGAGTCTGCCGCTCATCGAAAGATCGTTTGAGAAGTAGACGTAACCGCCGGTTGGCG
>WGAE01000196.1 GCA_015489185.1 Campylobacterales bacterium | reverse complement strand
GTCCAGAAAGAGAAAAACGCTTCCCGAGGTAAGAGCCTTTTTCATGGGGTATGCGTCGGGCTTTTTGCTGTATTTGTTCGGGGAGAGCGGGCAAGGAGTGTTTCAGAGCAGAGGTTGAGGCGGTTGTCGATGCCCTCGTCTTCGGAGATGATATCGCTGCATCCGAGAATCGAGTAGAAGAGTTCATCATGTGTGATCTGTTGCAGATGTTTTTGCACTTCTTGCAGATTTGCATAGAGCCGTTTACCCGTTTTGGATGCTTTGTACATATCCGAAAACCAAAAGAGCATCGGGACGTTGCGCTGGGCTTTGGGAGCGCTTGAGATCGGTCTGCCGTGTCCGTAGATGCCGTTTTCACCGAGAGACTCGCCGTGGTCGGAGGTGTAGATCAGAAGCGCTTTTTTCTTCCTCAAAAGAGTGATCAGATCGTCGAGAAACGCATCGATGGTGAGGATGGTATTGTCATAACTGTTGCGTATCTCCTCTTTGGTGCAACGGTGGAGGTTGCTGCTGTAGCAGTTGGGTTTGAATTTTACCAGTTTGGGCGGTACACGCTCGATATAGCGGTTGTGTGAACCCAGTGTATGGAGGATGATCAGCTTTTTGGGATGGGTTTGATCTTCGATCGCCTCTTTGGCAAAAGGGAGCAGTGCCATATCCTGTGTGGTGTAGCGGTTGTTTTTGAGAATGGCATATTTGGTCAAGAGCCGATCGTAGCCCATATAGTTGTACAAATCATTCAACCCCTGGAGCGAAAAGATCGACGTGTAGTAGCCGAGTTTTCGGAAAATATCTACAAACGAGCCCTCTTTTGGGATTCGCCCTTTTTCATACATGGACAGGGGAGAGAGCATGCAGGGGAGTGAACGCAGGGTGATCGTATCGCACGAATTGACGTGCGGAAAAGAGATGAGATTCTTCTCTTTTGCCAGATGCGGTGTGGTCTCTCTGACGTAACCGTTGATTTGAAAATGGTCCCCTCTGGTCGACTCCCCGATGACCAGAACCACCGTCAGATTCTCTTCGAGAGATCGATAACGGTGTTTATCGGTCAATTTGGTAATATGCGCATACCGTTTTTTGAGTTTTTTGTAGTAACGCCACGCTTTTTGCATCGAAACCAGTGTATCGACGGGGGAGAAGTAGTTGGTTGCAAGTACAAGTCTGGGATCTCTGATCTCCCCCTTTCGGTGCCATTCGTAGCCGATCGTTTTTAGCCATATGCCGATGAGTACGACGATTGTCAACTCTACAAACAGCAGCCTGCGAAGCGGCATTTTTTGCGAAATATTGGTTCTGAAAATCAAAAATACTGGAATTGCCCCGGTGATCAACATCCATAGAAAAAAGCTTTTGCTGAGCATCTCGAAATTGACCGCCGCGTTGTTGACGAAAATACTCAGCACGATACTCCCCGTCATGACAATATTGAAATTGTATTTGTAAAAAACGGTTACGGATGTCAGCAGCACGAAAAAAGAGAGAATCGTTTTGAAAACGATCTGCGGTGTCTTTTCAAACAGCAGGGAGACAAACAGCAGCGCCAGCGCACCGCCGATCGCATAATACAACGTCGACCACGCGTCGGTGAAGAGATTGAGCAGAAAAATATACCCCACCACCCACAAAGAGAGGGCAAAAGAGGAGAGTTTGAGCTTTTGCAATCTCATCGCTTCTCGCCGATGATTCTGTCACCTACCGCATAAAGTTCACATTCGGTTTTGGTATCGACAGGATAGTCGTCACACTTTTGCAAAGCCGCTTCGATTGCTTTTCTCTGTGATTTGTAACCGTAGGTAAAATAGTACTTCCATTTGCCGTCATCATCAATCGTCGCCGCAAAAGCCTTGTATCCGGGTCTGGAACTGTATCGTTGCATAGCATCATGAAGCAGACGTTTCAATCTCTGCGCTTTTTGTACTTTTGAGTCTGTGCGGGTTTGACAATCATACGCGGTTTTTGCACAACCGCCAAACAATATTACCATCAACCCCGCTAAGATTAAGATATAGTTGAACCGTATTCGCATTGTTTGCTGTCCTTGTGATTGGTCGGTACGGGCGTTTTTTTCTTCAAAGCATTTTAGCAAGAAAAGGTTAGAAAAACAGGTAGGGGTTGAGTATTCGACTGTCAGATTATGTTGTGACTAGTGCACTTTATCTGATGCTTTACAGGTTGTGGTAGAATTGGGGGCATTAGAATGGATGGTCTTACCTTGAGATGGGTTTTTCAGGGGTGACTAAATAGTTTAAAAAAGCTTGGAATGACTGCCAACTCTAACTAAGGCTAACTCTAAAATATCATCATCGATTCTATATATCAAAAGTAAATCAGGCTTAATATGACACTCTCTACAACCTAAATAGTTTCCAATCAAACTATGATCTTTATATTTTTCTTCTAACTCTTCTGCAT
>WGAE01000195.1 GCA_015489185.1 Campylobacterales bacterium | reverse complement strand
TATCTATGCGGTCAAACAGTACTATAAAACAGGGGCATATCCGACATTCGAATACATTCTGCTACTCGAGGCACAAACGCTTGATGTGATCGTCGGATTTATCCTCACCGTCAGCAATGCACGACGAGACCTGGCAATAGGGAAATAGATTCCCTATCCCTATTAAACCCTCTGAAAAACTGTTTATTGAACGAAAGCTTTATCATATGTGAAATGAACAGTTTTTCAAAGAACTCTATTCGATAAGAATTTCGATTCTCCGGTTCAGTGCCCGTCCTTCGGGGACGTCGTTATTCGCAATCGGATTGAGTTCTCCTTTTCCGACTGCCGTGATCTTTTCCGGATCAATACCGTACTGAATCATCAGTTTTCGTGCCGCTTCGGCACGTTTTTGGGAAATACGCAGATTGTGTTCCGGTGTGCCGGAGTTGTCAGTATACCCTTCTACCGTGATAAACTGATATCCGCGTTTGTTGAGTCTTTCAACCAGTTGACGTATTCTCTTGCGTTCACTGCGGGGAATTTCCACCTGATTCGGTGCGTAATTGATCGAGAATGTAACACGTTTCTTGGGAATCGGCTTGAAACCGACCGTGCGTTGTCGGCGCGTTTGCAACGGTTTGCCGAAAACGGCATGTCCCGATACACGATTTGGCACGCTTCCGCCGATCGCACACCCGTGCTCATCCACCACGACACCCTGCGGCGTGTGCGGACAACGATCATCTTTATCCGCCACTCCGTCTCCGTCGGTATCGGAAAAGACTACATGCTCACCTGTCAGTTCCGGCGTATTGGTTTTCACTTTATCCGCTTCAATTTCTACATAATTTGTACCCAATTCATCACCGTACGAGACATATTCATCTCCTCCAAAACCGCCTGAAGAGAACGATCCCGTACTGATACGAAAACCGACAAAAATCGCCGCTTCACTATCTTGTCCACCTTCAGCCAGCATCTGCATCCAGCGCGCCTCCGCGATCAGTTTGTAATCATCGTTGGTCGCATGAAAAAAGGGAAATTCAATACCTCCCCCCACCTGCAGATAGGGCGCGCTATCAAACTTCGGTCTGGCGTTATGTACATACTCATACCCCACACCTCCGTAAAGGTAAGGAATCCAGCTACCGTAATAAACTTCTGTCGATTCGTAGAGTACATTCGCAGACCCCTGAAGCGTATAATCTACTCCATCATTACGTTCATTGACGGAGAGATAGGCAAAATCAAATTTCGGCTTGAAATTTCGTGCGTTATCCAACGTCAAATCGAAACCGAAGGTATGTTTGTTGACACTCAGCGACCCGTCCAGATCACTCAAACCGTATTTGAACGTCAAAAGCAGATTGTCGATCGCATACAGATGCGCCGCCGTCAACAGCGAGAAACCGAGCAGAGTAAGGCGTTTGTTCATGAAGTATCCTCAGGAGTCGATTTTGGTTTGAATAATTTTAACAAGTTATAGGTAAAGAGGTTCTTTTGTCAATTATTTATATCCTCTTAAGCCCTTCACAATCTCCACATACCCTGCTTTCTCCGGTTCCAGATAACCGTGGCGCACCAGAAAGTCGATAATCACCAGATTGCAGTTTTGTTTAAATTCGTCTGTTTCACGCACCAGCTCTGCCACCTCTTCGATTTTCATGAGGTAGAACGCTTCAACTTCTCCATCAGTACACCGGGGAACGAACGTTTCGGGAAGTTCGAGATCATAGCAGTAGATAATATCCCGGTTACTGCCGCGTGTATAGTCCACTTTGTAAGAGACATAGCCGACCGGGATCGCTTGCTGTGCCAGCTCACGGGAAATTCCCGCCTCTTCGTAGCACTCTTTTTCAAGATTTTGGCGCAGTGAGATACCGTAAGGCAAACCGCCCGCGACGAGATGGTCAAGTTTTCCCGGTTCATACCCCTTGTTATACGCGCGTCTGCCGATCCACATTTTCAGCCCCTCTTCCGTATGCACAAAACCGTTAAGATGCTGTCCGAAAGAGATCAGCCCAAGCAGCGACGAGATCGCCCTGTCCGCCAGACAACACGGTTTTGCCGAAGGCGTTTCCAGCACCGCGTAAGGCTCATTCATGAAAGAGTCGGTTATGCCGTCGTTCAGGGCATCTTTGGCAAATTTCGTCAACGCTTCGGTACGTGTTTCAAAACTTTTCAGGCTTTCATGAAGTGTGATATACCCATCCTTTTGCACAAAGACACCGCTTTGCAGCAAATACTCCAGATACTCCTTTTTCACTTCACCCTCACGCTTACCGTCCACCAAAAACGGAACTTTGTCCTCGCT
>WGAE01000194.1 GCA_015489185.1 Campylobacterales bacterium | reverse complement strand
GTTTACCCTCGACTGTATCGATAACAGAGATAATATTTCTTGCGTTCGCAGCCGTCAGGAAATAACGTTTGGTGCTATCCCAGCCGCCGTCATGCAGGAATCTCTCCGCTTCAATCATTTTGATCGTCGGATTTTTGACATCGGTATAGTCGTAGAGCCAGACCTGTCCGGTCTCTTTAATATTGATTACCCACTCCGGTTTGTGGTGGTTTGCGATAATCGCCGCAACACGCGCTTCACGTGTGAAGACACCGTCGTCAATCGTATAGCTTGCGGTTGAAACCTGTTTGATCGGTTCGAGTGTTTTACCGTCAAGCACTACAATAGACGGTGGCCAGTAACAACCGACAACCGCATATTTTCCTTCATAACCTTTATATTTGGATGTATCGATACTTCTGGCGTCGTTACACGGTCTGATCTCTGCGACGTTTTGCGGTTTTTTCATCCACAGATCGATGACGGAAGCTTTACCATCGCGTCCGATGACATACATATACCTACCGTCTTTGGAGCTTCTGAGAATATGGGTCGCAAAACCGGACGGCACGATCGACACGACCTCTTTCTTGTCACCGTCGATAATCGCAATTTTACCGATATCTCTGAGCACGACACCGAAATAGTTCTTCCAGTTTCTGTTTGTCTCCGGTTTTTTCGGACGTTTGTCAACCGGTACAAGCACTTTCCAGCTCTTTCTAAGATCAGCCATAGATTTCTCAGGCGGTTGCGGCGGTGGAAGTTGCACATATTTTGCCATCAATTCGACCTCTTCCTTCGAAAGCTCACCCGATTTACCCCAACCCGGCATACCTCCGGTCGTACCGTTATAGATGATCGCTTTCAACCCTTCGGTACCGATCGCCAGTGTACCGTGCAAATTTCCTTTTTTATCCTTATGCGGTTCGGGTCTGATCCACGGTCCCAGCGCACCTTTTCGCAGCATACCGTGACAACCCGCACAACGATCAAAATAGATCTGTTGCGCTTTTTTCATCTCAGCGTCTGAAAGTTTCACGTTTGCAGCCGCATGTACAGCAGTCGTCGTCAGTCCGATAGCAGCTACCAGACTCATCAATTTGCCTAACTTCATATCTCCTCCTTTAAAGTTGTTGGCATTACAAGCTTTCTTTACCCCACCCTCTAATAAAATTATAACACAAAAAACAATATATTTTAAGCATATTTTATGATTATTATTTGTTCAATTTCTTTTTCTCGCTGAAATAGATCCAAATCATCGGTAAAACGATTACCGTATGCAAAAAGATCGTCAATGTCAACGGTCCTTGATTCAGTGTTCCGAAAAAACTCGGATTGATATCCGTAAACGGTTGAATCATCACATACTCCTTTTTTCTTTTTTGATAACTTAGCAAGAGGACAACAATGTCCTCCGCTTCTCAATTTTCCCGATTATGCGGCAGCCGCTCCCGCAGTCGTCGCACTCCCTTGTTCTTCAGCCGCCTCTTTGGCTCCGATTGTCAAAAGGTCGACAACCAGCAGTACAAAACCGATGAATGTCACTACACCCATTGTCAGACGCCATCCCTGTGCCTGAACATACCACGGCAGATTCTGTGCGATAAAATAGGCTTCCCATGTACCGCCGAGTTCAGCTCTTTCAACCAACACCTGTTCATATCCTGCAATCGTCAATGCCACCGTCATTCCCAAAATACCCAAAACAATCAGCACAATCGCCCATTTGGACAATTTGGTCGCTTTAAGATTTTTGACACCGTACGCTCCCTGCACCCCCAGATACATCATCGCGATCAAGATAGTCGCGTATGCACCGAAAAACGCCAGGTGTCCGTGAGAAGAGGTAAACTGTGTTCCGTGTGTGTAAATATTGACTTGAGGCAATGTATGGAAAAAGCCCCAGATACCGGCACCGAGGAAGTTACCGAACGCATTGGTCGCAATCCACGCCATGGCCGGACCGTTATTGATCGCATGTGCGCCGCCTTCCGCTTCACAGTGTCCCTGCTCTTTACCCCAGTCGTAGAGGACGTGGACAAACATCGCCACGAGAGGCACAGGCTCCAAAGAAGAGAAGAGCGCACCGATCTCCCACCAGTACTCAGGTGTACCGATCCAGAAGTAGTGGTGACCAAGCCCCAGAATACCGGAACCAAAGAGCATCAGCACTTCAATCCAAAGCCACATCTCGACAATTTCACGTTTTGCGCCGAGAATCTTGACCAGACCGTATGCCGCAAGCGCACCGACGAAGACTTCCCATGTCGCCTCAACCCAGAGGTGAATGACCCACCACCACCAGTATTGGTCAACAGAGATATTATCGGTATAAAAGATACCTGCCAGATAGAGACCCGCCAGTGCGAAAAGATCCGCTACCAATACGGTCATAATACCTGTTTTTTGCCCTTTCATATAGGTGGCAAACACATTGAAATAAAAGATAAGTACAACAACGACAATACCGATATCCGCCCACCTCGGCGCTTCGATATATTCGCGTCCTTCGTTGATAAACCAGATCGTACTCTCTTTACCCGGTCCTACCTGAATGAAAATGTAAACAAGCACGACAACAGCAACTGCCGCGGTCAAAACCCAAAATGCCAGCTTCGCAAGTCCGGGCGCGACAACCTCTCTGCCTGTCTCATCCGGAAGCATATAATAGACCGAACCTATCATTGCATAGAGCATCCAGACAACGAGCGCGTTGATATGGACCATTCTGGCGACATTGAAGTCAAATACTTCAAACAGAAAATTCGGATAAAGAAACTGAATTGCGGCAATAAGCCCCATCAGAAGCTGTGCACCGAAGAGGATAATCGCCACTCTGAAATACATCATCCCGATCTTCTGGGATTCATACTGTAATTTGTTCGCTTTGATACTAGTGAGCATAGGTCGTTACCTCCTCTTTGCCGAAATTTCTGGGGAAACCGTTGGTATCGATGGCACTCATATGTTTCAAAAACGCCACCACCCCTTTCGCTTCCTCAGCGGTAATACCGAGGTCAGGCATCATCCGTGCATGTGTCGGATATTTGGAAGGGTGTTGCAGAAATTCCGCCATCGCCTCTTCTCTCGTACTTTTACCTGTCATCGCCAGCATCGGACCGTCGTTGCTCCATGCAGGATCAAGCCACGCTTTGGTCAGATCGGGCGCGTAATAGGCACCGTTACCCAGTAATGTATGACAGTTCATACAGTTTTTCGCCTGTACAGTCAATTTCCCCAGATGCAGCAGTGCCGCCGCCTCTTTGGGAGACCATTCTTTACCGAAAAAAGGTTCCTTCTCACCGATAACCGGTGCTTCATGACCTCTTTTTTCATTCATCTTATATTCAATATGATAGTTGATAACCGTCGGGGCAGGTACCCGTTTGGTTACACCGTTTTGCAAATCTTCATCCGTTCCCATCTTGATCTGTCCCATCGTATCGAACGTCAGCCAGATCAGCAGAATCGTCGAAAATCCTGTTACCCATACAGCAGATCGTCTCCAAAACGATATGCTGCGCCAGACAGACTTAGGTCGCTCTGCCATACTACCTCCTTTTAATCTTGTTGTTCATGGGTCTTTTGCATCAAAAAGTAGATGAAATGCGGCAATATCAGATACGCCAGCATCGTCAGCATCAACACTTTTCGTGTAAAATCCCCGCTACCAACCAACACACTGAGCACATAGAGAGAGTATGCACAACCAAACCACGCCAGATAACCGACATATTGAAACCATGTCGGAATCTTGCGCATTTTGGCAAAAGTGTACAATCCGACAAAAATCACCCCGAAGACCATCACCAGCGTCGCAGACGTGAAAATCGGGAGAAAATCTTCGGGTGCAAGTTGCGGCAGATTGAGATACACCTCTTTCATGTACAGACTCCAACTATGAACTACTACAAGTGTAATTGTAATGAAATAATAAGTTCTAATGATTGATATAAGTCAAGAAGTTCGAAACGTAGAAGTTAAATGAAAAAAATAACGATTAAAAGAGTTGTTTCAGTGCATTTTCGTTCAGAATCGTAATTGCATGTGCTTTATCGATGCTGATAATCCCTTTTTTTTTCAGTTTGGCAAGCGTACGAGAGAGTGTCTCGGGTGTGACATTTAAAATTGCGGCAATCTGGTTGTTTTTGACGGTTTCGAAAAGTTCTCCATGTTCGTAAATAAACTTTGCCACTTTCGATTCCGATGTAAGTATCATCTCGTTGTGAATTACATTAGCAAGTATTTTCAGTTTTCTGCTCAGCGACTTGATAATCTCCATACATATTGCGGGATTTTCGAAAAGCATATTCTCCAGTGCACGATAGTCGATTTTCAAGACTGTACCGCTGGTCACAAATCGTGCTGAAGCGGGGAACGGAATATTTTCAAAATTGGCGAGTTCACCGACCATCGCCGTGGGAACAAACTGATGAATATAGACTTCCTGCCCTTTAGGATTGGTTTTATAAAGGCGCAAAACTCCGTCAACCAATATATGCAGTTTACCAGGTGCATCACCTTCATAAAAAAGCAATTCATCCGCGTTGTAATTTTTAAAATAGGAGATCTGCTCCAGCTTTTTGATATTCTCGTCACTTAGCGTACTGAAATAGGGAATATCCCTGATTTTAAACTCTATCATCATTTTGCCTTCAATCTTCTTCTATACAACCTGCAATTGAGAGTAAAATTGTACCGTTTTACAGCTTTTTTTTACATAATTTTTCCTTATTAGCTGTATCATATTCACAAAAAAAGAATAAATTGATTATTTTTTAATCAGTTTATTGTCTACAAAAAGTCTATATTTTCGCTATACTGAAATATAACAATTAAATTACAAGGAGATTCAATGGGTGCACTCAAGGCACTGAAAGGTCAGGGACACTGGCCGACACTACTGGCTGCATTTTTATATTTCGACTTCAGCTTCATGGTCTGGACGATGCTTGGACC
>WGAE01000193.1 GCA_015489185.1 Campylobacterales bacterium | reverse complement strand
TTCATGAAGTTTTGAGAACTCCGGTTTTTTACCGGAAATTATACATATTTTCACTAAAATGAAAGGTATGACAGGCGTTGACGGAAGTCTGTTTGATGAGGACATATTCTATTTTCGGTTTGAATTTTATGAAACAGCATTTTTCAGAAGACTCAAATAGTAAACAGAACCTTCTGAAAAACTGTTGATTTCACTCAAGCGAGTTATCATTTGTCGCTTAGCAACAGCATCCAAATCGCACTAAAAAGTGCAAACGCAAGCGCCCCTTCGGGGTTGGGTGCACTTTTTTTGCCTTCGGCAATCGTTCGGTTTGGATACGCAAATGATAAAGCTTTCGTTCAATCAACAGTTTTTCAGAAAATTCAATAATTAAAAGGTGAAAAGGCGTAATATGCGTGTGGATAAGTTCATGAACAGTGTCAATATCACCAAGCGCAGGGCGATTTCGGAAGATATGTGTAAATCGGGTGTCGTTTCGGTCAACGGCAAAGTTGCCAAACCCTCCAAAGATGTGAAGGTGGGGGATATTATCGAGATCGCTTACCTGGATCGGACGGTGCGGTATGAAGTGTTGCAGATCCCCGTAACCAAATCGATCCCCAAAAGCAAAAAAGAGGAATATGTAAAGGAGTTGTGATGTACGAAGAGGCGAAAGCAAAGTTTGAGCAGATGTTTCGCGGTGAGATGGCGCCGGAGGAGGCGAAAGCGTATCTGGTTACATTGTACGAAAGAGGCGAGACACCGGAGGAGATCGCCGCGGCGGTGGAGGTGATGCGCGCCCACTCGATCAAGCTCGATGTTCCCGAAACGCTTCGGGAGAAGTTGATCGATATTGTCGGAACGGGAGGGGATAAGAGCGGGAGTTTCAATATCTCCTCGACGGTTGCGCTGTTACTGGCGTCGACGGGATCGTATGTCGCCAAACACGGCAACCGTGCCGTTACCAGCAAGTCCGGTTCGGCGGATATGCTCGAAGCGCTGGGAATCAATCTGAATCTTACCCCAAAGCAGCAGGTCAAAATGCTTGAAGAGACCGGTTTTACCTTTATGTTTGCGATCAACCACCATCCGGCGATGAAGCATATTATGCCCATACGAAAGAGTCTCGATCACCGTACGATTTTCAACATCCTCGGACCGCTTACCAACCCTGCCGGCAGCAGAAAATATCTGATCGGTGTTTTCAGCGAAGCTTTTTTGGGTCGAATCGTAACAGCCCTCTCGATTTTGGATACAAAAAACGCGATAGCCGTCAGCAGCAAAGACGGGATGGATGAGATCAGCATCAGTGACTTGACTTACGCGACGCAGCTTCAAAACGAAGAAGTCAAGGAGTTTGTGATCGATCCGCAAGCTTACGGCTTCAAGCTTGCTCCCGTCGACGCGATCCGGGGCGGCGACGCGCGTGAAAACGCACAAATTACGTATAAGATTTTCGAGGGTGAAAAGGGTCCAAAACGCGATATCGTTCTGCTGAATGCCGCCGCCGCGTTTGTTGTGGATGCGAAAGCGCGCGATTTTCAGGAAGGGATCGAGATGGCGCAAGAGGCGATAGATTCGGGGCTTGCATTAAATCATCTGAAAAAAATCGTAAAAACTTCCAATTCTTTGTAAATTATGATAAAATCAATCGATTCAATTCAAGAAGTAGTTGAAAAAATTAAGGAAAAAGTGCCAAACGGCGGGATTGTGCTGCTTCGGGGCAACCTCGCCGCCGGGAAAACGACACTGGTCAAAGCCTTCGTTTCCTCGCTTGGCATCGGCGAGGAGGCGACATCGCCGACCTTTTCGATCATGCACCGGTACGGCGATCGTGTCTGGCACTACGATATTTACAACGAAGGGACGGAGAAGTTCATCGAAAGCGGCTTACTCGAAAACCTCGAAGAGGAGGGGTGGCATTTTATCGAGTGGGCGGATGAAAAACTGGAAGAGATACTCAAGGCGTACGGGATGACGTATATCACCGTAGAGATCACTCCCGCGGGAGAAAAACGCGCATACAGGATAGTCGGATGAGTCACACGTTACGGGCGGAACACCTTTCCAAGACGATTAAAAAGAACCGGATCATCAAAGATTTCTCCATTGCCGTGCACAGTGGAGAGGTGGTCGGTCTGCTGGGACCCAACGGTGCGGGAAAAACGACAACCTTTTACATGATATGCGGTCTCGTACCGCCTACCGACGGGAAAGTTTTTCTGGATGAACACGACGTCACCCGTTCACCGCTTCATGTACGTGCCCAAAAGGGGATCGGCTATCTGCCGCAGGAGTCGAGTATTTTTAAAGATTTGACGGTGGAGGAGAATATTCGTCTCGCGGCGGAGGTGGCGACGCCGGATACCTATGAGCAAAACAGACGCGTCGAGCGGCTGCTGGAGATTTTCAATATCGGAGATATCCGGGATCGTATCGGGTTGTCGCTTAGCGGCGGGGAGCGCAGACGTTGTGAAATTGCCCGTTCACTGGCGATTGAACCCAATTTTTTGCTGCTGGATGAACCGTTTGCGGGGGTCGATCCGATTGCCGTCAACGATATTCAGTCGATCATCGAAGATCTCAAAAGGCTCGGTATCGGGGTTCTCATCACCGATCACAACGTACGCGAAACACTTTCGATCTGTGATCGCGCCTATGTGATCAAGGGCGGAGAACTGCTGGCGTACGGGACATCTGAAGAGATTGCGGCAAACGGACTGGTACGAAAATATTATCTGGGAGAGGATTTCAAAATATGAAGATGAAGCTGCGTCAAAACGTTGCTGTCAAACAGAAACTTTCTCAGACGATGCGGCAGTGGCTGCCCGTTTTGCAGGCGGATATTTCCGCACTCAAGGAGATACTAGACGATCTTGCCAAAGAGAATCCGTTTGTGGAAGTGTTGCCGGGCAATGAAGTACGCGCTTTGTCAAAACCGAAAAAAGATCGCGAAGCATACCGTAAAAACGCGGTGACCGACGAGATCGAAGCGATGCACAGCAAGGGCGAATCGTTTTACGATGTACTGCGTAAACAGATCGCACCGCCGCTTTTTCTGACACAAAAATCGCAGCGTATCGCGCATGCGATTATCGACCATATCAATCCCAACGGCTATTTTGATGTCGATATCGAAAAATTTGCAAAACAGATCGGCGAATCGGTCGAAGATGTCGAGCAGGTACGCAAAAAGTTTCGCTATCTCGAGCCTGCGGGCGTGGGGGCGACCGATCTGCTGGAATCGTTTCTGTTTCAGCTTGACGATTACGCTCCCGATGATGACGAAGTCTATCGCTGTGCGAAGCAGATCATCGAAGATTTCGAAAATATCGAAAAGTATCAAAAACATCCGAAATTCAAAGAGGCGGTGCGGATTATCCGCAAGTTCCATACACCTCCGGCGATCGAGTATCAGCAGGAAGAGGTGCAAATCATTCCCGATATCTTCATCGAAAATATCAACGGTCAGCTGAAAGTACGTCTGAACGAGTCGTACTATCCGGTGATCGATTTTGACCTGGGCGATGCGGATACAAAGTTCAAATTTGTCAGGGAGAAGATCAAAAACGCCAAATCGATGGTCGATGCGCTGGAGATGCGCAAAGGTACGCTCATGAAGATCGCTTTGACGATCGTCGATTATCAGTACGACTTTTTTACTGGCGGGGCGATCAAGCCTATGAAACTCGATGATCTTGCGCAGGAGCTTGGGCATCATCACTCAACGATCTCCAGAGCAATCGCGAACAAATATATCTCCTGTGATCGCGGGATTTTCCCGATCAAGAGTTTCTTCTCCACCGGACTTGGCGAGGATGGGGAAACCTCAAACGCCGAAATCAAGGAGTTTATCAAAGAGGTAATCAAAAACGAAGATCGCAAAAAGCCGCTCAGCGACAACAAGATCATGGAAAAAGTGGAGGAGCGCTTCGGGATCCGAATCGGACGGCGTACGGTGACCAAATACCGTATGCAGGCGAATATCGCCAGTTCGTCGGAGCGCAAAAAACTTTATAAACTCGAAATTTCATAAGATTTTTAACAAGGAGCATAACGTGAATATTCATGATGTCATTGCCGGCAGTGAACAGTTTCGCAAAGATAAATATAAAGAGTATGAACACAAGTTCGTCGCCCTGGCGAAAGAGGGACAGAGTCCGAAGATCCTTTTCATCGGCTGTTGCGATTCACGTGTCATCCCCAATCTGATCACCGCGACGGGACCGGGGGATCTCTTTGTAATGCGCAATATCGGCAATTTCGTTCCGCCCTACAAACCGGATGTCGAATTTCATGCGACCGCCGCGGCAATAGAATATGCGGTGAGTGTGCTCAAGGTGGAAGATATCATCGTCTGCGGGCATTCGCAGTGCGGTGCGATTGCCTCGCTTTACAAAACCGAAAAATTGGATAATCCACACCTGATTCATGTCAAAAAGTGGCTGGAACTGGGAGAGGGCGCAAAACAGTTTGTGACGACACATATGACGAAAAATTTCACCGAAGAAGATAAACTGGAGGCGACGGAGAAGATTTCCGCCGTGTTGCAGATTGAAAATCTGCTGACCTATCCGGCGGTCAAAGAACGTGTTGAAGCGGGTGAACTCTTTTTAAACGCCTGGCACTACGATATCGCCAGCGGTGAAATCCGTTACTACGACAGCCATTCGCAGGAGTTTTTACCGCTTAATGCTTCAGAAGAGGAAGAAGGGAAGGCTTAAAGCGCCATCCCTTTGATCATGTAAAAGAGCAGACCTGCAATAATCGCCGCTGCGGGAACGGTGATGATCCACGCCGCGACAATTTTTTTGACGGCATCACGTTTGACATATTTGGTTTTGAGGGCGCTTTTGAGCTGTTTTTTATCGCGTTTGATCTTCTCTTCGAGGGTTTCGATCATTTTGTAAAGCTCTACGATTTGGATATAGTCGCTCTTCTTTTTTTCCGGTTGATTTTCCAGCTTTTGCAGTGCCTGTTTGTGTGCCTGAAGGGTACGCTCTTCTTCGGCGATCAACGCCTCTTTTTGCGCGACGATCTGCTCTTCGTCACCCGTATCGAGCCATTCGCGTAAAAAGCCGACCCCAAAGACCCCGCCTACGGCAATGTGTGTCGAACTGACGGGAAGTCCCAGCTGCGATGCGATAATGACGGTAATCGCCGCCGCGATCGCGATCGAAAAAGCGCGCATCTGATCAAGTTCGGTGATTTCCGAACCGACGGTTTTGATCAGTTTGGGACCGTAGAGTGCCAGTCCCAGCGAGATACCAAGCCCCCCGACCGCCATGACCCAGAACGGAATACCCGCTTTGGCGGAGATACCGCCGCTGGTTACCGCATCACTAATCGCCGCAAGCGGTCCGACCGCATTGGCGACGTCGTTCGCACCGTGGGCAAAACTGAGCAGTGCCGCGGCGAAAACGAGAGGAATCGTAAAGAGGGTATTGATACTTTTACGGCTGTTGTCGGCGATATTTTCATTTTTCGCAACCGCACGTTTGACAAAGAAAAAGACGATAATCGCCGCGATCAGTCCGATGATTGCGGCGGTGAAAAAGTCCGGTTTTTTGGTGACGGGAAGAATTGCGGCGATGTTTTCGTTGACAAACGCGACAATCTGTGCCCAGACTTTTTTCAAGCCTTTGAGTACCAGGTAGGTAACAAACGCCCAGCTCATGACGGAGACATAGACCGGTACCCACTTTTGTGCGGCAACGACACGGTTCTCTTTAAAAACGATCGTCTTTTTGATCGCGTACAAAAAAGCGGCGGCGATGAGTCCGCCGAGTAGCGGAGAGATGATCCACGATGCGACGATTTTGCCCATCGTGCCCCATGAAACGATCGAAAAACCTGCCGCCGCTATTCCCGCACCCATGACACCGCCGACGATCGAGTGTGTCGTCGAGACGGGCGCTTTGAACCAGGTTGCGAAATTGAGCCAGAGTGCCGCCGCAAGAAGTGCCGCCATCATTGCCCAGATGAACACTTCCGTATGGTTTCCGAACGCGGAGATATCGATGATTCCCTTTTTGATCGTCTTGACGACATCACCACCGGCGATAAAGGCTCCGGACGCTTCAAAAATCGCGGCGATTGTGATTGCACCGCCCATTGTCAGTGCCGTAGAACCTACCGCGGGTCCGACATTGTTGGCGACATCGTTCGCACCGATATTCATTGCCATATAGGCGCCAAAAAGCGCGGCGATTGCCAGAAAGGTACTATTGGGGATATTTCCGGAAGTTGAGAAGCTGTAAAAGAGCACAACCGTCAAAAAGAGCAGTGCAATGCCGATTCTGATAAAATCCCCGCGACTCGCCTTTTGCGCTTTCTTTTCCATTTTTTTTAGTGTTCGTATTTCCACGAAGAAGCCTCCTGCAAAGATCATCATAATTATAGCTGTAAAACTTTGTGAAAAGGGAAAAAAACGTGATTGGAAGTAAAAAAATGGAAAAAGTGGGATTTGAACCGTCATGACTTTAATTTTTTTGAAGAATTTATCTTGAGTACAGAAGCTGGGATTACATTCAGTAATAAAAAAATTTATAAGTAAAAAAAATATGACATACAT
>WGAE01000192.1 GCA_015489185.1 Campylobacterales bacterium | reverse complement strand
CGGCGTTTCGAGCACCGGAAGCGACTCTTCAAAAAAAGGCGCCACTTCGTCATTCTTATCCATCACAATGACCGTATCGATAAACTCTTCGATATCGAGACGATCATCGTAAAAGGTTACATCAACCACACCTCCGCCGTCCGCCTCGACCAGCGCCCACGCTGCTCTGTCCGCGATCATCGTGATCATCGCGTCTCTTTCTCTGCTTGCCACCGGAATCAATAACAACATCTTCTCCCCCTCTTTTACGTTTTAAACTTTCAGCGCGTTATACGCCAGAAAAAGTACTGCCAGCGGTGCGATAAAACGGATACTGAAGTACCAGATTTTAAAGACCGTATTTCCCATATGCCCCAGTAACTCCGATTCGACAACCTCTCTTTTGAGCACATATCCGACAAAAATTGCAATCAGAAAACCGCCAAGCGGCATCAAAAACGAATCGACCGCAAACTCCAGCACATCAAAAAGCGATTTCGTACCGAAGGTAAAAGGTGCCTTGAAACCGTCCGAAATCGAAAAGATGACAAATACACCGATCAGAAAGTAGAGCAGACTACTCCAGAGTACCGCTTTTTTACGCACCCATCCAAGCCTGTCTTCCAGATACATCACCGCAGGCTCCACCAGCGAAATCGCCGAAGTCAAACCCGCCACCGCCATTGCAACGAAAAAGATAAATGCAATCCCCTGCCCCAGTGTACCGAGCTTGGCAAAGATGACCGGAAGCGATACAAATACCAGTCCCGGACCCTTATCGGGCGTGCCGCCGAACTGAAAGAGAAACGAAAAAATCACCAGTCCTGCAATCAGTGCAATCAGCGTATCCATAAAGGCGACCATCAATCCCGCTTTGTAGATATTACTGTGTTTGGGAAGCGCGGCCGCATAGGTCAGAATCGATCCGATACCGATCGAAAGGGTAAAGAAGGAGTGCCCCACCGCGCGGATAATCGCCTCGGCACTCAGTTTTGAAAAATCGGGCGCAAACATAAATGAAACCGCTTTGGCGAATCCGTCAAAATTGAGCGCATAGACCAACAAGCCCAGCAAAATAAAAAGCAAAAACGGAATCAAAATCAAATTGGTCTTTTCGATACCCTTTTTGATACCGCCCAGCAATACATATGCGACAAAGAGTACAGAAATCAGATGGAAGAAAATCTGCAAAAAGGGTGCATGTGCGTAGAGTGCGTCAAAAGTCCCTTTTGCAGACTCGATCGTCGTCGGCAATCCGGCAATCGCGAGGTACATATAGTAAAATATCCAGCCGATCACAACCGAATAGAAGGTCATGATCACCAAACCGGTAAAGAGCATAAAACCGGCATATTTCCACCCTTTGCGATCGGGCGGCGCCAGCTCTTCGAAACTGCTGACACAATCCTTTTGCCCCCGCTTCCCGATCAGCATCTCCGCAATCAGAAGCGACGCGCCGATTAAAAGAATCGTTACCAGATAGACCATTACAAACGCTCCGCCGCCGTAAACACCCGTAATGTAGGGAAATTTCCAGATATTCCCAAGCCCAACCGCGGCACCTGTCGCCGAGAGTACAAACCCAAGACGACTGAATTTACCTGCTTGCTGATTCATAACACTCCTTTGAGCATCGTTGGACAAATTTTATCCCAAACGAGTTTAAAGCTCTATGTCCCGGTAGTTCCGAAAAGTGTACCGTCCACGAAAAGAAAATGATATAAAAGTTATGTTACTATTAGTAAAATTATTTCAATTTAACATCAAAGGATTGTGAATGAAAAAATATGCACTCACTCTGCTCCCTTTTGTCGCGGTTGCTTTTTTCACCGGATGTGACAGCAACTGCTGCGGGGAACCGACAGTGAAAAAGAAAAACACGCAAGACCCGCAAAACAACCCTCCCGTAGCCAAAATCGGTAACTACGCTGATAATGCCGTCATTGAGTGTACACCGGGTGAAACCGTACAACTGACAAACAATAGCAGCGACCCGGACAACAACCTCGATACAACCCAAACCGTCTGGAACACTACTGACGGAACCGGCAATGTCACCTGTCCTGCTGACGGACAGACCCTGCAAGTCTGCTTGACCGCAACCGATCAGGGGGGACTGAACGACCGAAGCTGTGTGACACTCAAAGGAAAAGCGGTCACTCCTCAAACCCAACCGCCTGTTGCGAAAATTTTGCTCGGAGCATCTACCGGCGACGGACAATATTTGGACTGTTCTCAGGTACATGATACCGATACGCTTCACACCTATCCAAATCAGGGGCCTTATCTTTACGGCAACAATAACCCCAAAGATATTAAAGAGATCACCTGGGAATATACCTACTATGCAGATGCGAATACCGTTCAATCGGGTCCACATACCAAAACCCAAACAGCATATAACCAGGATGAAGGTTTGCCGGCAGGAACGTGCAAGAAATGGTTTCACAATGCGAATGTACACCATCTGGATCTCAAAGTTACCGTTGTCGACGACGATCAGGAGACCAATACAACCGAATATACACTCGATTTCACAGCTAATCCTCCTGTCCTGACACAAAAATAATTTTTCAGTTACAGGTGTACTGTTTTACACCTGTAGCTCTTTTAAGCCAAATTTGCCATAATGGCACTAAAAAAGGCGCGTATGCAAACACCGGTCAGCGTTTCGACACTCAACAACCAAATCAAAGCGTTACTTGAAACCCACTACTTGAATGTACTGGTAGAGGGAGAGGCGAGTCGCGTTACTTACCATAGCTCCGGGCACCTCTACTTCACCCTCAAAGATGACAAAAGCGCAATTTCGTGCGTGATGTTCAAAAGCAACAACCGGCAGCTGAAATTTCGTCTCGAAGAGGGGATGCAGATCATCGTTTCGGGCGGTGTGACCGTCTATACCCCAAGGGGCAGCTATCAGATCAACTGCAGCGGGATCGAACCGGCGGGAAGCGGCGCCCTGGCGCTGGCATACGAACAGCTTAAAGAGAAACTTCAGCAAAAAGGGTACTTTGCATCAGAGCGTAAAAAGCCGCTGCCTCCCTACCCCTCTCATATCGTCATCGTCACCTCCAAAACGGGTGCCGCGATTCAAGATATGTACCGGGTCGCAAAAAAACGGTGGCCGCTACTGAAGATCACACTGATCGATACACTGGTACAGGGCGAGGGCGCTGCGAATGCGATCGCACGTAATATCGCACTTGCCGACAGACTGGATGCCGACGTGATCGTCGTCGGGCGCGGGGGCGGCAGTCTTGAAGATTTATGGGCGTTCAACGAAGAGATCGTCGCGGATGCAATTTATGCCGCCAAAACGCCTATTGTCTCCGCCGTCGGTCATGAAATCGACTTTCTGATCTCCGATTTTGTCGCCGATCTGCGTGCCCCTACCCCCTCAGCGGCAATGGAACTTATCTTGCCCGATCAAAATGAAGTGCTGATGCAGATCGACAATCTGATTGATACTTTCACAACGACGATGCGTAACCTATTACATAAAAGGGAGACGGCGGTAACACATCTGTTACAACTCTTTGCACAAAACAGTCTTGAAGCGAAGCTTGCGCGCTATCATGAAGAGATTGCGG
>WGAE01000191.1 GCA_015489185.1 Campylobacterales bacterium | reverse complement strand
CTCAAAGAGAGTTTCAAAAAACTGCTGGGTAAAACCCGCGGCGATGTCACACGCAACAAAGCGGAAGCGGCGGTCAACGCATATGAGAAGAGCCAGATGCAAAAAGCACTCAAAGAGCGTGAAGCCTTCTACAAAGAGGCGGTCGAAGAAGCCAAAAAAGCAAATAACAAATAGAGTGAGTGAGTCATGTCGGAGAAAAAAGCCTTCAATACACTCAGTGCCGTCATGCTCGGCATCGGCTCTATGGTCGGTGCCGGTATATTTATCGTCATCGGAGAGGCGGGAGCCATCGCCGGAAACCTGGTCTGGCTCTCCTTTGTCATCGGAGGTATCGCGGCGGCGCTGAGCGGCTACTCTCTGGCAAAACTCGCCCTGCGCTATCCCAGCCGGGGCGGGATAGTAGAGTACCTCGTACAGTGTTTCGGAGAAGGGATCTTTTCAGGAAGTGCCGGAGTGCTCTTCTATCTCTCCCAACTGGTGGCGATTGCGGCGGTGGCAAAATCGTTCGGAGCCTATGCCGCGACGTTCATGCACACATCGGCGAACTGGGAAAATATTTTCGCGGTTACGATTGTCGCACTCTTTATTCTGATCAATCTTGTCGGCGCCTCTTTCGTCGCAAAATCGGAGAATCTCATCGTCGGGATCAAAGTGACGATTCTGGTACTTTTTACCGCTATTGCCCTCTTTTTTGTCAAACCGGAACTTTTAAGCGTCAAAGAGATGCCACCGCTTAAAGAGATGCTCTTTGCAACCGGATTGACATTTTTCGCGTATCAGGGCTTCAGCGTCATTACCAATACGATCGAAGATATGGAAAACCCCTCAAAAACGATGATGCGATCAATGCTGATTGCAATCGCACTGGTAGGGCTGCTGTATGTCCTGACATCTGTTGCCGTATTGGGGAATCTGCCGCTTGAGAAGGTGATTGAGACCAAAGATTATGCCCTTGCCGAAGCGGCAAAACCGATATTCGGTATCTGGGGTTTCAAAATCATGGCGGCAACGGCACTGCTTGCGACCGCTTCGGCAATCAACGCTACTCTCTATGCCGCAACGGAGATCGGTTATACGATGGCAAAAGAGGGTGATCTTCCAAAAGTCTATACCTATAACGTCTTTCATTCGTTTGAGGGGTTGATCATCAGCGGGTTGCTGATAGTGCCGATGCTCCTATTTTTCAATCTGGCTGAAGTGACGACCATAGCGGCGCTGGTCGTGCTGGTGATACAGGGGATCACCCATACGGGGCATCTTTTACGTATCAAAGAAACAGGAGCAAACTTTTGGCTTGTGCTGTGCGCAGCAGTTGCGATGTTTACAATCGCCGGACTGACACTGCAGTATACAAGCCGAAAAATGCCTATGATCGGATATGACATACTTGGAGCGTTTGCCATCGCATTCGCGATCGAAATTGTGCTTCGTCTGACAACCAAACGTGTCATCAGCAAACAAACATCGCCCCTGACACTTGTCAGAGAAGAGGCGAAATCCATCTTATCATATCTGAAACGAAAGGAATAAGCACAAACGCTGTGATTCGTCATATTTTGCAAAGCGCAACGAATCGTACAAAATCTTTAGAAGGAGTAAAAAATGTGGAACTATCAACTTTACGCAAATGATCAGGCACTGCTGAAAAAATTTGGAAAATATTCTCTGATAGCGGGGATTATTTTCGCCGTTATCGGTATACTGGCAATCGTCTATCCGCTCTATGCGGCACTGGCAACCGCGGCATTCGTTTCATGGGTGATGGTACTTGCCGGTGTCGTGGCGGGATATTTTACCTTCATCACCGATAAAAAAGATTGGTGGGGATGGCTGAAGGCTTTTGTACTGATAGGTGTCGGGCTGCTGATCCTCTTCTATCCGATCAGCGGAGTCGAAACAGTCGGCTTATTGCTGGCGATCTATCTGCTGCTTGACGGTTTTGGCAGTTTTGCGCTGGCAAGTCTCAGAAAACCGGCAAAAGGGTGGTGGCTTTGGACACTCAACGGCATCATTTCAATCTTGCTGGCAATTATTTTCCTCGTCAGCTGGCCGTTTGTGCCTGCGGAAATGTGGCTAATCGGCATTTACGTCGGTATCAGCCTGCTGGTCGACGGACTGGTATTGATCTTTTTGGGCACAGGCGCCGAAAAGATCGCACACGATGAGACAAACACAAACTGATCTTGAACAATATATGCCCGGGGTATCGTTTAGCGCGATACCCCGGTAGACGACTATCACAATTGACGAAAATAGTTTATTTAAGTAGCACTTTAATCGTTATTTTGATTTTTACAACGTGTTTTAGTTAATACATTATAGAAATATGGCTATGATTCAAACTGCTTTCTGACGAATTAAAATATTTTTTTGTTTATTTTAATCGTCATATTCTGGAGTTGTTCACCTATGGGGAAAACGATTTTTCATCGCATTTACACATTTTACCGCAACGGTTTTCAAAATATGCAACTTGGAAAAAAGTTATGGATGATCGTACTGATCAAACTATTTATCCTCTTTGCCGTCATCAAACTGCTCTTTTTCCCCGACATATTACATGAACGCTTCCAAAGCGACCGACAACGAAGCAACTATATTTTAAACCAACTCACACAAGGAGAGTAGTATGCAACATATCGACCCCTCTGTGATAGACTGGTCGCGCGCGCAATTTGCGCTGACCGCACTCTATCACTGGATCTTCGTTCCGCTGACGCTGGGACTGACTTTCATCGTCGCCATTATGGAGAGTATCTATGTCAAAACAGGCGATGAATGGTGGAAAAAAACCACCAAATTCTGGATGGGACTTTTAGCGATCAACTTCGCGATCGGTGTCGCGACGGGTATTATCATGGAGTTTGAGTTCGGTACCAACTGGTCGAACTATTCGTGGATTGTCGGCGATATTTTCGGAGCACCGCTGGCGATCGAGGGTATCATGGCGTTTTTCATGGAGTCTACCTTTTTTGCCGTTATGTTTTTCGGCTGGGATAAAGTGAGTAAAAAGATGCACCTGCTTTCAACCTGGATGGTGGCGATCGGCTCCAACCTCTCCGCACTCTGGATTCTCGTCGCCAACGGCTGGATGCAACATCCCGTGGGTATGCACTTCAATCCCGATACCGCCCGAAACGAGATGACCAATTTCTGGGATCTGGTTTTCAACCCCAACGCTTACAGCAAGTTTCTGCACACAATCAGCAGCGGCTATGTGCTGGCGGCACTCTTCGTCATCTCAGTCTCCAGCTGGTATCTGCTCAAAAGACGTGATACTAAATTTGCCAGACGAAGTATTATCGTTGCGGCAAGTTTCGGACTGGTCGTCTCTCTCTTCAACCTCACCACAGGAGACGATTCCGCCAGACAGGCGGCACTCAATCAGCCGATGAAGCTGGCTGCAATGGAGGGGCTTTACAACGGTAAAGAGGGTGCGGGTATCGTCGCGTTCGGTATTCTCAACCCCGATAAAAAACCGGGAGACGACAAAAAAGCGTTTCTTGCAAAATTTGAACTCCCTTACGCCCTCTCGCTTTTGAGTTTTCATAAACTCGACTCTTACGTGCCGGGGATCGACCAGCTTGTTTACGGGAATAAGACACATCATATCATGAGCGCAAAAGAGAAGATCGGAAAAGGCAAAACCGCCGTTGCCGCGCTTGCCGCATACAAAGCAGCGAAAAAAGCCGGCGATGCCGAAAAAGCAAAAGCAGCCAGAGCAACATTTGAACAAAACAGCGCCTGGCTGGGATACGGCTACCTGAACAATCCGCTGGATATCGTTCCCAACGTCCCGCTTACCTTTTACGCCTTTCATACGATGGTACTTTTCGGCGGCTGGTTTATTATGCTCTTTATCCTGATTCTCTACTTTGCGATGACCAATGAACTCAAAGAACGCAGATGGCTGCTTTGGGCGGGACTCTTTACCCTGCCTTTAGGGTACATCGCACAGGAGGCGGGATGGATCGTCGCGGAAGTGGGCAGACAGCCCTGGGCGATTCAGGATATGCTCCCGGTCGGTATGGCAACTTCCAATATCGCCACCAGTCCTGTCATGATCACTTTCTGGCTATTTGCCATCCTCTTTACCGCGCTCTTGATCGCGGAAGTAAAGATTATGACCACTCAAATCAAAATCGGTCCTGAAGGAGAACACCATGTTTGAAAATATGAGCTACCTGACACTCCAGCACTACTGGTGGTTTCTGATCGCGGTACTGGGTGCCCTTTTTGTCTTCATGAACTTCGTTCAGGGTGGACAGACATTGCTGTATAGCATCGGCAAAACAGAAGAGGAACGTGATCTCATCATCAATTCACTCGGACGAAAATGGGAACTGGGTTTTACGACACTGGTGATGTTCGGCGGCGCACTCTTTGCCGCCTTTCCACTCTTTTACGCGACCAGTTTCGGCGGCGCGTACTATGTCTGGATGGCAATTCTTTTTTGTTTTATCATTCAGGCGGTCGCTTACGAATACCGCAAAAAACCGGGGAATGTTTTCGGAAAACGTACCTACGAAATTTTTCTGTTCATCAACGGCAGCCTCGGGATCATCCTGATAGGCACGGCACTTGGAACACTCTTTACCGGCGGCAATTTCATCGTCGACGATATGCACCTCTCCCACTGGACCAAAAGCACCTACGGACTTGAAGCGGTACTGAACCCTTTCAACATTGCGTTTGGCTTTATGCTCTTTTTCCTTGCACTGGTACAGGCGGCACTCTACTTCATGAACAATATCGCCGAAGCGGAGATTCAAAGACGTGCGCGTATTGTCGTACGTTACGAAGGGTTGATCTTTTTACTGCTCTTTTTGTATGTCGCATATAACATTCTGACGATGACAGGGGTCAACTATGATCCGCAAACCAGGCTCGTCAATCTCGAAGCACTAAAATATCTGCATAATTTCATGCAAATGCCCGCCGTCACACTCTTGCTGATTCTCGGTGTCGTTTTACTGCTCTGGGGAATGGCGCTGGGTGCATTCACCAAAAGTAAGCACGGCATCTGGTTCAGCGGTTTGGGTACGGTATCGGTCGTCATCGCCCTTTTTCTGGTACTGGGTTACAACCATACTGCCTACTATCCGTCACTCGTGAACCTGCAAAGTTCGCTGACAATCGAAAACAGTTCAGGCAGTCGCTATACGCTTGTTGCGATGAGTTATGTTTCGCTGCTGGTACCGTTCGTTCTGGCATATATCGTCGCAGTCTGGCGTGCGATGGACAGGAAACCGATCACACCCGAAGAGATCCGAAACGATCCGCACCACTATTAACCAAGGAGAACCCAATGAAAGAAACTTATATCGACGCGATTATCTGGTATGCGCTCTGGCCGCTTCTGATCTATCTGTCTTACAGGTTCGTTTTACTCAATTTACGCCATTATACGAAAATGGAAAGACTAGAGGAGTTGGAGGCAAAATATGCCCGGGAATCTGAAACAAAAATTTCCCAAAAGAGACTTCAATAAAATCAACCAAGGAGAGAATATGACACCACTTGAAAAAGAACTTGCAAAAATGAAAGAGAGCATCAAAAAAGAGATGCGACTGATATACAAAGCTAATATGCATATTTTTGACTGGGACCTGCCCGAAAACGATGAGAAAGCTTCCGCAAAAGCGATCCTTCAAACGATGCAGGAAGCACTCGACGAACTTAAGGCGGAGATACTGGAAAAGTAAATTTTCGATACATACAAATATCAAACTCGCCGACAAGCTGTTTTGATGATTTGCCGTTATTTGTTACAATAACAAAAAGTAAATCGTTTGTTTATATACGGATACAAAGGTTTTGAGATTGATTGACGAAAAAAGCAGAGTGTATGGCAGAACCAAAGCGCTTTCGATCGATACGCTCAAAAATGCTTTTACCTCTGCAGAAGCCGATTTTATCGAAGTTGCGTTGCTCTTTGGCAGTCGTGCTCTGGAGAGACAACACCCCAGAAGTGATTACGACTTTGCATTACTTATGAACGAAAACAGCGACGCCCCCTGGGGTGTCAAAGCCAAAGCATACAACCTCATCGAAGACCTGCTTGGATTAGATAGCTGTGATATTGACATTGTAGACCTCAAAAATGCCGATCCTGTTGTCAAAGAGAGCATTAAAGAGGGCTATGTCATTTTAAAAGGAAACAAAGATGCAATTTCAAGACTACTTGAATAAAACAATCGATATCGCCAACGAAGAGAAATTGATTCTGGATGAACTCTCTCAAAAAGAGACACTTGACAAAATCGAATACAGAGCTGCTAAAAGCGCACTCCAGACACTGATAGAAAACAGCATAGGTAAAGCGAAAAAGATTTTAAAAGAGTTTGATTGTCCTGTAGTACCGACACGAGGGAAAGACGCAATATTTTTTCTCTATGAAACAGGCGTAATCGGAGATGAACGTTATCAGGCTTTAAACGCAGCAATAGGTTTTCGAAACAGTATGATTCATGATTATATGCAATTTGACAAAAAGATTTTACTGGAAGTTGTCAAAGAGAGAAAATATATGGAAATCTATGCATTTCTTGTTGAAAAACCAAACTATAGTGAAACAATCAAAAAGAGAATAGCCTCATTTGGAGGTTAAAACATCAAAAAACGAAGAGGGAACCGGTTCACCTCTTCGTTCCTGAAATCGGTACTACTTCAGTCTGTAACGCAGTCCCGCAAATAGTTTGGTTTCAAGATTATCGTTACCGTTGTTGTCGATACCGTCGTCGACTTTGCTGAAGCTAAGTGTCGTATCGAGGCTCAGACGGTTGGCGATATAGTAGGAAAATGTACTTGAGAGTGTATTGGTCGTCACATCTTCCAGATTGTCGTCTGTCGGTTTATAGTAGTCGAATATCCACTGATTCTCCCAGTCGATTTTATCACTAAGTTCATACGAATAGGTCATCGTATTGGTAAACTTATGCCCGGTATCACCATTGAGGATTGTAGAGTATTTTGCTTTGTCGTAAAACTGACTCTTCAGACCGATCGGCATACCGTATTCAAACTCCAGGTCGAGTGTCGGATCTTCCCCCTGATTGTTATAATTAGAAAAGATTTTCCCCACACCCGCACGTACAATCCAGCCGTGATAACGCGGGAATATCTTCTCTTCCACCAAAATCTCTTCGATACGGATAATACCGAACGCATTGAGCGCCTCTTTCGTCGCACCGCTTTGCTGTAGCAGTTTGCTCATATCATTGAACCAGTACTTACGATACTCTCTGACGGAGTATTTGGAGCGATATTCACTCTCTTTCGCAATGATATCCGCAAGCTTCAGTACCGTCGCTTCCGTCAGCTCTCCGTCCACGATACCTCTGCTTCGCAAATCTTTGAGAATACGAATCGCCTTGGCATACGGTGTGGCATCATAGATACGTCCGTAACCGACACCCGCACCGGCTTGCAAAAAAGGATCGTCCGCCCCTTTACCGACCAGTTTGCGGTATCCAAGCGAGCCGCTCGCATATACCAACAGGTTTTCGTTGTAATCGAGCAGATATTTGTCAAGATGTCCACCCGCAAGGAAGTTGTAGGAGTCTTCACTTTTGGAGTCTTTATCCGCACTTTTGACAATATCGTAGTTACCGTCGATTCTGAAATCCTGCGCATAGTTGAGTGTCATGTTACGCAGTTTATAGTAACTGTTCAAATGCCCGTTATAACTGGTCTCTTTGGCGTCATCCGCCGGTGATGTCAGTGAAAACTGCGTATTCAGATACGCTTCATCAAAAAAGGTATCCGTAACCTTGTAATCACTCATTTTTAAGCTATCCAGCGTATCTTTCGTACGCACATCGTTGTCGGCGACAACAGCTGTTGTCAGCAGTGCTGCCGCAATCAGTGAACGTGTAATATTTTTCATTCAATCTCCTCCTGATATTCAGATAATAAAGAGGCGATTGTACAAAAGTTAAAAATCTTTGTCTGTGACTTATGTCACACTTTTAGGCCGATTATTTTTTGATAAAATCGAGAAGCGATCGCAGATCGATCAGACGCTGTTTTTTGGCATCGGTTTCGATTACCTGTTCGTTTTTAAGCGTTTTCATATTGCGACTGACCACTTCGCGTACACTGCCGATCATCTGAGCGATATTTTCATGAGAGAGCGTCAGGAGTTTGAGTTTCACTTTGGCGGAGTCTTGTGGTAAAAACAGCTGTGTGCCGGGAAGATTGCGAAAGATGAGTCGCGCCAGCCTTGTTACGGTATCGTAAAGTGCAAGATCGGAAGCGTTCTGTTCCAAATTTTGCAACATCCCTGACAAAAGATAGATCAAATTTTTGTTGATTTGCGGATTTTGCGCGATCCATCTGTTCATCAGATCGTGCGAAATCTCCAGAAGTTTGGTATCTTCAACCGTTTCAAACAGTATTTCATGTTTGCGTTCGTCGATAAAAGTGATCACATCAAAAATCTGACCGGGAGAAAACAAGAAGATAATATACTCTTTGGACGTCACCGGGTTAATCTGATAACTTTTGACCGCGCCTTCCAGCGGAATGAAAAGTGAGCGATCGAGCGCTTTTTGAGAAAAGAGAAACCCTTTTTCTCTCTCAACTACAGGACATGAAGCAATCAACGCTTCAATCTCCTCCAATCGCATTCCCGCAAAGAGCGGTGCTTCTTTGACGGCATCGACAATGTTTTTGTTCACATGCTCCCTTTTTATCTTCATCTTCTGATTTGTAGCAAAACGCAACTGTCATGCCACTGAAAAAAGCGATAGGCTATACCCAATCAAATATTTTATACACCTTTATGTTTTCTTGTCAATCACTTTACCTGAAATTTTTTTTACGCTATAATATTTGTTTAAAGGTAAAAAGAGAAGAAAGGAGAGAGGTACCGATGATACTGAAACTCATTGTCGCCTCGATCCTGACCGGTCTGATCAGCGGTATTTTTATCACTTTCTACGAGCTTTTGATTACCTTTCTGACCTATTTCATCTATATGGGCAATCCCTTCGAAACGATTCCCGCACTGCCTGTGTGGTATCTCTATCTTGTACCCACGGTCTCGATCTTTATCGTCAACTATCTGATCTCAAAAGATAAAGATATCCGTGAATACGCCGTGACAGAGATTGCCGATTCGATCAGTCAGAACCAAATGAAACTGAGCATCCGTACCCTTTTCTTGAAAATCATCGCCTCGGCACTTTCGCTTGCCAGCGGATTTGCCGTCGGGACGGAGGGACCGAGCGCGGGAATCGGCGCGATGATCGCCTGGCATATTCACCGCCTCTTCAGACTGCCCGAAATGCTGGTCAAGATGATCATCAGCGTAGGCGCAAGCAGCGGTATCGCGGCAATTTTCGTCTCGCCGATCACCGGCATGGCGTTTGCGATCGAAAATATCGCCTACCAATTTCTGCGCCAGTATATCGGCTATCTGATTCTCGCTTCGGTACTGGCATTCAGCGTTTCGCTCCACTTCCTCGAACCGGTTGTTTTCAAACATGCGGCGGGGAGACTGATTCAACTCGAATATCTCGTTCCGGTCTTGCTTTTTGTGCCGTTTATCACCTTTTTTGTCTATCTCTATCTCTTTTTGAAAAAGAAGATTTTGCACTTCATCGATCTGGAGCTTTTTAAAAAATTTCACCGATACCGACACTATATTTTTGCGCTTATCGGAGGCGGTACGATAGGCACCATTTTATTACTCAACCCGCACGCGGGTTTTGCGGGGAAATTTGTCGTCTCCTATCTGATCAACGATGAACACCAGATCTCCGTCTTACTGATCTTTTCGGTATTGCTGCTTCGCATCGTCGCCACAACCGTCTCGATCTACGCCAACGCGGTGGGCGGTATCTTCCTGCCGCTGATGAGCATCGGTGCGATGACAGGTTTTATGTTCGCCGAAATTTTGATCAAATTCTACCATTTTCAGATCGAACCGTTTTATTTTGCCGCCATCGGCGCGGCTGTCTTCATGGGCGTGCTCATGAAGTTGCCGTTTACCGCCGTGGTACTGGCGCTGGAGACTACTTTCGACTACAATGTCGTCGTCGCGACAGGCATCGTTGTCGTTTTAGTCACATACCTCTCCAGCCTCTCCTTTAAAATCAACAAACGTCATGTCACTGAAGCGGACGCAATTATCAAATCTCCCCAAAATGTTGCTGAAAACCATAAGGAGCAATGATGCGGTTACCCTCTTTTTCTGCCGTGATACAACGATTTGAAGCAACGTTTCAAAGATTTCCGCTGGCAATGCTATCGGCGATTATGATGACCGTCGCGATGTTCATACTCGCCCGGATGGAAACCGATCGATCACTCTGGTCCGGTCCGCTTCTCAAACTTGTTTTTGCCGCATCGCTCGGCTTTTTGCTCTTTACGGTCCTGCGCCTTCTGCGCCCCTCTTTGGCGCTGCGTCTTGCAGGTATCGTGATCGTTGCCGGCTATTATCTGCTGCTGCCCGATATGCGCCATCCTCCGATCTATATCATCGAACGACACTTCTTTCTGCTGTTACTACTTTTGACACTGCTCTTCTGGGCACCTTTTGGACTGAAGCCGACGGATAACACCCGGCTCTGGAGCTGGGTGGAGCATCTTATCGGCGCTTTGCGTGCGGCACTCTTTTTCAGCGGTGTGCTTTTTCTGGGAATTTTGATCGCCGTCGGAACAATCAAAACACTTTTCGGTATGCAGATCGATCCCAAATTTTTCGGCGAAACAGCGGCGCTTATTTTCGGCTTCTTTGCCACAACCTGGTTTTTATCGCTGCTTCCCGAAGAACCGAAAGCTTTGCCGGTACGCACGCCTTCTCGTGCCGAAACAATCTTTGTCAAATATCTGCTGACCCCGTTGACGGCGCTCTATTTTGTCATACTCTATCTCTACACCGCAAAGATTCTCTTTTCCTGGAGTTTTCCAAAAGGTATGCTCGCTTGGCTGATTATCCTCTTTTCCGCGGTAGCAATTGTCACCTATCTCTTCTGGACGCCGTTTGTTCAAAACCGCGAACATCCGTTTCGAAAAGCGATTTTCGCCGCCATCCTGTTTCAGACACCGATGCTCTTTTTCGCGCTCTATCTGCGTGTTTCGGAGTACGGATGGACTGCAAACCGTTATTTGATCGCGATTCTGGGAGTCTGGCTGGCGGGCGTTTCTCTCTACGCCCTTTTGACAAAAAATCCACGTTATCAGTGGTTATTCCTCTCATTGAGTCTGGTTATTTTCATCAGCCAGATCGGACCGGCAAGCGCCTATGCCGTCGATCTCAAAAGCCAGCGCGCACGCCTGGCGAAACTGCTTCATGCACATCCGAAACTCAGCGATTCAGACGATATCAAACTTCGCTTTGAAATCGGCGACATCATTTCCCACCTCAGCCGATACTACGGTATCGCCTCACTGCGTCCGATCATGAAAGAGACGATCAAAGCGTATGAAAAGGAGCGCTACGCTCCCAAATACAGCTTTCCCGCCTACGCGACCAGAGCGCTCGGTTTCAAGTTTGTCAACCGCTGGGAACTGCGTGAATCTGAGAATCAAACAAAATACCGTTTCCTGATGCGGCAATTTCCCCCGCTGCTGGATATTGCGGGATATAATAAGATGGTCACCCTCGACTATCGCAAAAGCGATCCGAAAATCAACAGACCTGTCAAATTACCCCAAACCGAAACGAAACTGCAACTGAGACCGACCGCACTAACAATCAAAAAAGGCGGCAAAACAGTGGCAACGGTGCCGCTACAATCCTACTTCAGTGCAATACTCACGCAAACGACATCTTCGGGAATGATACCTGCAGAGAAGATTAAAGATCTGGTCTGGGAAAACGAGGCGGTGCGTATCAAACTGATTCCGATTCGACTGGAAGCAGACGCAGACAACAGTGTGACGCACATTCACGCGCTGCTGCTCTATGCGTCACGGGGTGCTCAGAGTCCGAGCACCTCTTCGAAGTAAGCCGCCAGCTTCTCTCTGTCGATCTTGTGGGCGGCGTTTTTGTAAAGGTTCTCTTCCAGTTCTCGTAACGCCGTTTCGATCAGTTCGCCCTCCTTGGCATACGGCAACAGGAGATTGTAGAGTTCTTTGTCCTCTTTGGCTCTGCGTATGCGTGAAGAGAGCGTTTTGGGGTGTGAGGTTCGCTTCGGATGCCGTTGCCAGGTCAACACAAACCAGGTCAGCAGACTTCCCAGGACCGCACCCGCCGCCATCCATAGATATTTTTCCGCCGGCGAAACTTCCGCTTCTTGTTTCCCGGAAGTTTCAGATGTCGAAGATTGGGATGAAGCGGCTTCATGAAGCTCTTTTTCAAGGCTTTTGGAAGCCAACACCGTCGGTTTCGACGCAGTCGCTTTCGCCCCGCCTCCTTTGACTTTAATATGAATCGGCGCGCTCTTTTTGGTCACTCTCTTTTGCGTTTTGCTGTCAAACCAGGTAAAGGAGATCGGTGGAATCGTATAGTCGTGATCCGCAACGATCGCAATCTTCTGGGTAAAGGTTCCGACATATTTGCCGTTTTCCAGTCGCGACGTGATTTTCGGCTCATCCGCATACACCACCGCATCGGGAATATCGAGATCAAATTTTTGGATATCGTCGATATTCCCCTCCCCTTCGATCGTGATTGTCAGGTTGACCGGTTTGCCCGCCGCCACCTCTTTTTTGTCCACGTCGGCTTTGATCGTAAAGTGTCCGTAGACTTCCAGATTGCCCGGCAACGGATCGACGTGCAGTTTCGCTTCGTTCGAAAAGACCTTTTTCCATTCGATCGACGTTACAAACGAATTGAAAAAAGGATCGTTGAAAAAGGGATCGTCAAACGCCCCGCCGAAACCGCTCTGCCGTTTGACCCGCACCCCTACGTCGGCAACGACGGAAGGAATCGTATAATCCCCCGGTTTTTGCGGGAAAAGCAGATAACTGTATGTCTTGACGATATAATCCCCTTCGATCGATGTTTTCGCACCCGAAATCTCCTTGACCCAGAAATTTTCGAGTTTGGGCGGGGTGATCTCCACTTTGTCCGCTTTGACACCCCGTTTTTGTTTAAATTTCAGATCGAGCCGGACACTTTCGCCCACATGCACCCGTTTTTTGTCAAGCTTCAACTCCAGCACATAGGGGGCGCCCGCTTTGGATGCGGTCGGTTTGACCACTTTGACCGTCAGCGGATCGGTTTTGAAAACTTTTCCGTCCACATCGACGCTAAAGGGTGGGATTTTCGTCGTCTTTTGGGGTGCGAAGGTGTAGGTACGTGACACAGAGTGTGAGACATTCCCGTTGATGATCGTCGTATGCTGCGCGTCAGAAGTACCCAGTACCGGCGCCCCTCCGATTTTGGTGATGACCGGGAATTTGACCTGATCTCCCTCCGCCGTAATCGTCAGATTGACCGTGTCGCCTCTGAATATTTCGTTTTTATCGAGTCGTGCCGTTACCGTGGCGGCAAAGAGTGTCATCGCCGTTACCGCCCACAGTAGCACGATCTTACCAAGGATTCGTTTCATTTTCTCTCTCTCCTGTTGTCGGAAGTTCCATCATGAGGGTATTGATCCCTCTGCTTTCGAGCATCTTTTTCCATTTGCGCTCTTCCATATCCGAAATCGGCGGCGCCTTTTTCACAACTGCCGCGGCGGCTTTTTCTCTTTTTCGCTTCTGCTCCTCTTTTCGGGATTTCGCTTTGTGTACCGCAGCCGCCTGCGCCGCTTTTTCTCTTTTTTGTTTCTCTTTTTTCATTTTCTTTGCATCCGCCTTTTGCGGACGATTTTTCTGCGCGCTATCTTTTTGATTTTTTTGCGATTGATCTTTTTGGATATGCGCCGGTTTGTTCTGTTGTCGCTTCTCTTTCGAAGCCCCTTTTTGCGACTGATTAGACTGCTTTTGGTTCTTTTGCGCTTTCTGCCCGTCCTTCTTACCG
>WGAE01000190.1 GCA_015489185.1 Campylobacterales bacterium | reverse complement strand
ACTATACATTATTAACAATATGCGGCGATTGTTTCAAATCTACTCATGAAACACAAAAAGGTAAAAAAGGTTCATAAGAAGTTTAATTTTTTAATGTATTATCATCATCGATTTGACCAAAACCACCACTTTTTCATCTTAGCCTCCTGCTTCAGACAAAATACACATCCAAACCGGATAGCGTTTCTGTTAACAGGATCAATGAAAATCTTTTCATTTGCTCTTCGGTCTGACATTGCTGCCTTTGGGCGTCGCCTTTTTACTCGGTAGTCCGACGTTCATAACCCTTGTCGCACTGGTTAAAATGCTCTTTATCGTCGTTATGGTACTGATTTTCGAAGAAAGGGAAGCAGATCGAAAGTTCGGTGAAGCGTATGAAGAGTACAAAAAAGAGATACCTGCGGTAACGTTCAAACGGGAGTGTTTACGACAGCTTTTCGGCAAAAAACAAGAATCTTGGAAATCCAAACCGCAACAGTGACCTCATTTGTGTTACACAGGTAACAGATTTTCCTCTCCTGTTCGACTATAATTCTTCCAAATGCACAGCACAAATTGGTGGTGCCTCTGATGAGGTTGTATAACAAATAACTACAAAACAGAAAGGATCAACCATGAAAAAAGAGCAATTAATCGCAGTTTACGACAATCATGACGATGCGGCACAAGCCGTCGAATCGCTTCTGAAAGCAAAAGTTTCCAAAGAGGCGATTTCAGTACTCGGTAAAGGCGAAGGAGGAGAGCCTAAAGATGAATTTGAACTCAACAAAGAGAACGAAGATATCGCCTACTGGGGCAAACAGGGCGCCTTCTGGGGTGCACTCTGGGGCTTTTTGACGGGAGCCTTCTTCTTTTTCATCCCCGGATTCGGTCCCATCGTAGCCACCGGTCCGGTCATCGCGTCGCTCGCGGGAGCACTGGGCGGTGCGGCAGTCGTGGGCAGTGCGGCGGCACTGGTCGCATGGTTTAAAGATCTTGGCGTCGAAGAAGCGGAAGCCATTCGCTACAAAGATCTGCTCAAAGAGGGAAAAACATTGGTCATCGTACATGGCAAAGAGGCGATCGACCTGGCCAAACCTGCACTCGAAGCACTCGGCACCGGCGAGATCAAAGTCTATAATAAACAATAAAACCATATCAAGGAGAACAAAATGTGGAATGATCAACTCTACGCGAACAAGAAGGAGCTACTGAAAAAATTCGGTTAATACTCACTGATCGAAGGGATCATCTATCCCATCTGTGCCTCACTGGCAAGGGCGGTATTCGTCTCATGGATGATGATCCTTTTTTACCCTATCAGCGGTGTGGAAACCGTCGACCTGTTGGTGGCGATCTACCTCCTGCTGGACGGTTTCGGCAGCTTCGCACTCGCAAGCCTGCGCAAACCCGCCAAAGGGTGGTGACTCTGGACACTCAACGGTATCCTCTCCATCATCCTGGCGATCATCTTTCTGATGACATGGCCATTTGTACCTGCTGAGATGTGGCTGGTCGGTATCTATGTCGGCATCAGCTTGCTCGTCAACGGACTGGTACTCATCTTTCTGGGGGGCGGGGGCAGAGAAAGTAGCACATGAAGACAACAGCCACAAAAGCGGTGCCGCGGCATAAACACAGACGCAACTATCTACCCGACTTAACATAGCAGAATCTTCTTCTGCTACGGCGGTACGACTTTTTCTTTCTCGTCATGCGATACTTCCGATTGACAAAGAGACTTTCATGATGTATAATTCATGATGTATAAAAGGATAAAATCATGCAGCGAACACAGATCTATTTTGAAGAAGACATGCTTGAAGCATTGAAGAAAAAGGCCAGAAAATCAGGCATTTCACTGTCGGCTTATATCAGGAGTGTATTAAAAAAGGATTTGGAAAACCAGCAGACAGAGCCTGAAAAACTCGACTTTTCCGAATTTTCCGGCATGTGGAAAGAGAGAGATATTACGCTGGAAGATATTAGAGAAAAAGCCTGGAAATGATTCTTCTGGATACCAATATTTTGATTCAAATTTTAAAAGGCAATTCGACGACAGTTGAACAAGTCGAATCGTTTTCAGAAACGCTTTGTATCTCCTCCATTTCTGCTATGGAATTGTATTAGGGTGCCTGAGACAAAGTGGAGACCAGAAAAATAGAAAAATTTCTCTCTCTTTTCGACACGATTCATGTAAACAAAGATATTTCCCAAAAAGCGACCATTCTCGTTCGAACCTATGCCAAAAGCCATAACCTCGATATCCCGGACAGTCTCATCGCGGCTACCGCTCTTGTCTCCAACTGTAAACTCATGACATATAATGTAAAAGATTTCAAATTCATAAAAAATCTTACACTTTTGTAAAAAAACTTTTACCAGCATATACAGACCTGTACCGATGAGGCATATCAAAGTGGGAGAGGCATTGAGACAGGTCTGATTTGTGCTTATATGCAGGAAAAAACAGACAAAGGAGAACCATATCCCGCTTCATCGCCTTCATGCTTTTTAACATTATGGCATATATCGCCTACTGGGCGATCGACAAACTCTTTACCCTCTTTGGCTGGTACTCCAATCCGAAACTCGGCGAAGATCTCATGGTCATGCCCACTACCGGCGATCTTTGGCTTATCATGATCAATGTGCTCCTCTCCTCCGGCATCACGTATTATCTGCTGCGCAAAATCAAAACAAAATATTTGCCTTAACACCACAAGATAACTGTTCATCAGCTGACAGACTTTCAACTGAAATTCTCCTAAAATTTCATAAAAAAACAGGGGAGAGAAAAAAATGCAAAACGATATCTTTGCCACACATCTGAGCCAGGCAGATACCAACACCCTGCTCAGATCGGTCTACAACTGGATGATGATAGGTCTGCTGGTCTCGGGACTGACCGCTTTTATGGTGTCACACAGTCCGACACTGCTCCACATCCTCTTCGGCAATCCCTACATGATCTGGGTTCTGCTGCTGATCGAACTGGGACTGGTATTTGCCATCTCCGCGGGAATCGACAAAATGGACGTTTCTACCGCACGGGTACTCTTCATACTCTTCTCATTCATCGACGGGCTGACACTGGGAAGTCTCTTTATCGTGTTTACGGAGACTTCGATCGCCACCGCCTTTTTCATCGCAGCGCTGACCTTCGGTGTCATGAGCCTCTACGGATACTTTACCGACACAGATCTAGGCTCCTGGGGCAACATCCTCTTTGCCGCCCTCATCGGTCTGATCATCGCGATGGTCGTCAACTTCTTTCTCAAAAGTCCGGCTTTCGAGTGGTGGATCAGCGTCATCGGCGTCATCATCTTTGTCGGACTCACCGCCTACGATACGCAGAAAATCAAACAGATGGGTGAAGAGATAGGCGCCAGCGACCGTGCAAGCCTCAGCCGCGTAGCAATCGTCGGCGCGCTGTCACTCTATTTGGATTTCATCAACCTTTTTATCCTTTTCCTCGATTTCTTTGGAAACCGAAGAGATTGAGAAGCCAAACATGATGCAACAGGAGTTCATGAAACGTGCGCTTGAAGAAGCCCACAGAGGTGTCGATGCAGGTGACGGCGGTCCTTTCGGCGCCGTTATCGTCAAAGAGGGTAAAATCATCGCCGCAGGGCACAATGAAGTCGTTAAAAATAACGATCCTACCGCCCACGCGGAGATCGTCACTATCCGAAAAGCCTCCCGAAAACTGGCACACTTTCATCTCACAGGCTGTCATCTCTACATCACAGCCGAGCCGTGTCCGATGTGTTTTGCGGCGATCCACTGGGCACACATCGAAAAAGTTTTCTACTGCAACACCAAAACCCAAAGTGCCGAAATAGGCTTTGATGACCAGATCATCACCGAGATCATCGAACACAAGCGCCCAGACCCCGTTGCATTTGTACATACACCGATGGAGTCTTGTCATACACTTTTCAAAAAGTGGTTCGACAAACCGGACAAAGTACTCTATTGAACAGTTTTTATTCTCATATTCATTCACAATGCGGGCAAAAAGCCCGCATATCTGTCCGCTAACTAACAGACAAAATCTCCGCTTTTCTCTATCATAAACAGTATCACTTCTCAAAAGGCAGGCACGTTATGGCTGACAAAAAAATAGGTTTCATCGAAGCGTTCAGCATCGGAGTGGGCGGTATGGTCGGCGGGGGTATCTTCGCGGTACTCGGTCTGACCATCTCCCTCTCGCACGGGGCGGCTCCGGTCGCTTTTGCCATTGCCGGACTCATCGCACTGGTAACAGTCTACTCCTATGTCAAACTCTCGCTGCGATATCCCAGCGAAGGCGGAACGATCGAATTTATCGTACAGGGATTCGGCAACGGTCTCTTCTCGGCACTCGTCAACAATCTCATGCTTATCAGCTACGTCATCATGCTTGCACTCTATGCCTATGCATTCGGCAGTTACGGTTCGGCACTCTTTCTGGACAGCGATGTCGTATGGCTGCACAAAGCGCTGGCTGCCGGTGTCATCATCCTCTTTGCGCTGGTCAACCTGATGGGATCTTTCATGACAGGAAAAACCGAAGATGTGATGGTTTTCATCAAGCTTGCCATTTTGCTGGTTTTCGTCGGTGTCGGATTTTTCACTATCGACCCCTCCAGATTGGCTCCTGCCGCATGGACACCTCCCGTCTCTATCGTCACCGGAGGGCTGATGATCTTCCTGGCGTATGAAGGATTCGAACTCATCGCCAATACCGCACGGGATATCAGAGATCCTGAAAAAAATCTCCCGAGAGCCTATTATGCCGCCGTCATCTTTGTAATCCTGCTCTATATCGCTGTCGCGGCGGTCGCAGTGGGCAATGTCTCCCTCTCCGAAGCACAAAAAGCGAAAGATTATGTCCTCGCCGTTGCGGCGGAACCCTTTTTCGGAAAAACCGGTTTTACGATCATCGCTGTCGCGGCGATGCTCTCCACCGCCTCAGCGATCAATGCCACACTTTACGGCGGCGGGCGAGTCAGCTACCTGATCGCCAAACTGGGTGAGTTGCCGCGCACATTCGATCAGAAAATCAAACAGGGCTATGAGGGGATGATCATCATCGCACTTTTGAGTATCATCTTTGCGACGACCTTCGATCTTGAAAACATCTCCATCGCGGGAAGTGCGGGTTTTTTGATCATCTTTTCACTGGTCAATCTCGCCAATTTTCGACTCTATAAAGAGACGGGCGGTAACCGTTTCATCTCCGGATTCGGTTTTCTGCTCTCGGTCACAGCGACACTGGTACTGCTCGGCTACAATGCCCTCCACAATCCACATGCACTGATCAGCAG
>WGAE01000189.1 GCA_015489185.1 Campylobacterales bacterium | reverse complement strand
GATCAACCCGCATCTGGATCTGCATGTCGAATATCCAATCGACGAAGTGGTGATCTACATCGACATCCTCGGGGATAAACGCAAACCCAAACTCGTTTTCAAATCGAAACCGATGATGCCCAAAAAAGATATCTTCTCCTATCTGCTTTTCGGTTTTGCGGTCAGTGAGAGCGACGGTGCGGAGAGTTCCGCGGCAAGTGCGGCAGAGAAGATTTTCGGACGTGCGCTTGCCAAAGACCTTGCCCGTGAACTGAAACTGGATCGTCTCGATCTGGTGCGTAACAAGCTTGGCGGCATCGATATCAAAGCGGGGAAAAAGCTTAACCGTAAAACGATCATCTACTATCAGAACAAATCGCTTGAAAGCAGTGTGATTGTAGAACGTAAGCTCGGCAAGCATCTTGAAGTTGATGTTGAAGCGGGGCAGTCATCGCAGGCGGTCGATTTTGTTTACCGAAAAAGCTTCAAATAATAAACTAGAAAACAAATTTAACCTTGAGTTTACTTAAATAAATTTATTATCACTTTGATACAATATCTTACCCAAATAAAAAAGGAGATGTAAGATGTTGAAATATTATGCGACGATTTTGGCGGCGGCGCTCTTCTTTGCCGGATGCGGCAGCAATGACTGTTGCGGTGACGACAATCAGAGCACGTCGGTCGATGTCAAGGGGGAGACGGCACACATACCGCCTACTGCGGTGATTTCTGCCCAAACCTCTTCATGTACGGAGGGGCAGACTATTCGTTTCGACGGACGCGGCAGCAGCGATCCGGACGGTCTGGTGAAAATATATAGCTGGTTTCTGGACGGCAAACCCGCGGCCGAAACCTCCGTACCGACTTTTTCCTGTGATACTCCGGGTGAAAAAGAGGTGTGTCTGCAGGTTACCGACGATGACAATCTCACGTCCGCCAGAACGTGTCAGCGTTTTGTTGTACAGAAAAAAGAGGTGGTCAAATTTCCTCCGGTCGCAAAAATCGAAGCGCCGAAATTTTGTACGATCGGAGAGACGATACAGGTTGACGGTACCAAAAGCGGCGACAGTGACGGCGAAGTGGTCGGATATAGCTGGTCGTTTGAAGATGAAAAATCAAATTTTGACAAACCCTACTTTGTCTGTGCGAAAGAGGGGAATCAGACACTCTGTCTGGATGTGACCGATAACGACGGATTGACGGATCACAACTGTACGATGATTGTCGGACAACAGGTACCGAACAAACCGCCGGTTGCAAAGATCACTCTGGCGAACAAACAGTGTACGGTGGGTGAGACCCTGATCGCCGATGCAACACAAAGCAGTGACGAAGACGGTTTTGTTACCCACTTTAACTGGACACCGCAAAGTCAGGATATCGCCAAAACGACATTTGCCTGTGACACACCGGGTGAGCATCAGATCTGTTTGAGTGTTGTCGACAACAAAGGGTTACAGTCAGAGCACGTTTGTGAGACGATTACGGTACAAAAACCGGCAAACAAACCTCCTGTGGCAAAGTTCACACTGCTGCCTGAAGAGTGTACGGTAGGTGAAACGACGCTGGCCGACGGTACCCAAAGCAGCGATAGTGACGGAAACGTGACCGCTTACCTGTGGCAGCTGGATCAGAATATGAGCTATTCGACTGAAGCGAAACCTGTGATTACCTGTGATCAGGAGGGTACGAAACATGTGTGTCTGAAGGTGACCGATAACGAGGGTACAACGTCACAGAATGAGGCATGTGCCGATCTGGTCGTCAAACCCGCACCGATTCAGTTGATTCCGCCGGTTGCTAAAATCAGCGTAAGCAAAAATGTTAACGATAACGTTCCGAGTTTCACGGCCGATTGTCAGGGAAGTTACGATCCCGATACAGTCGACAGTGATAACAACCCGCAAAACGACGGCAAAGTGGTCGATGCGAAATTTACGGTTTATAAAGTCTTTGAAGACGGCACCAAAGAGGATCCGCATACCGGTGTCTGTCCGAAGTGGATCAGTATTCCCGATACGATGAAGTGTGTCGCGGTTTCTCTGACGGTCAAAGATGACGATGCGCAGGAGACCACCGTTACGAAATATTACGACAAAGCGTTGAATGAAATCGACGCGTGTGAACCTTAACCGGTCGTGAGGATCTTCTCCAGAAGGGGAAGGTTTTTTGCGATCAGCTCGCTGACAAATTGAGGATCGGGGATCTTGTCTGTTCCGTAATCGGAGACGATTTTATAAAACCCGATCCTCTCCCGCGGTAAAAAACGCTTCGCCGCGATATAGATTCCGGTACTCTCCATATCTACAAGCCCCTTTTCATGACGCATCTCTTTTTCCGAAAGAGGTTGTGTGACGCAGGTGAGTGTTGCTTTTGGAAAATGTACGTTTTTGCTTTTGCAGTAAAACAGACGGTGTGTCGCGCGGTCGATCAGTTTTGAAACCGTAAAACATTTGCCGATCTTTGCCTGCATCGGTGATGCCGCGCAGATACCGATATTGATGACGGAAGTGATCTTTTGATAACGTGTCAGCACAAAAGCAACCGCGGTTGCGGCATTCGGTATGCCCGGTTCGGTACATACGAGCATATGTGTGTCATTTGTAAAAAGTGAAAAAGGTGTGTCCGGAATGCGTTGCAGCTGCAAATATTTTATAATCGGTGCCGCTTCCGCGCAAAGTGCAGTAACGATCAGTTTCATGAAGTGATTGTAATCTATTTGAGATTAAAAGAGGATGTCGGAGAGTGGTGATGCGGTGCCTTCCCCGAGAGGGGAAAGCAAAAACCGGGATTATGCCGCAGCTTTTTTTGCCGCTTCGATCGCTTCTGCGTAATCGGGCTCTTCTGTAATCTCCGGAACGATTTGTTTGTAAGCAATTTTTCCGTTTTTGTCTACAACGAAGATTGCACGACAAGTGACACCCGCAAGCGGTCCCTCTTCGATCAGTACACCGTAAGCGTTTGCAAAATCTTTGTTTCTGAAGTCGGATGCGACGGTCAGGTTTTCAATACCTTCCGCGGAACAGAATCTGCCTGCAGCAAACGGGAGGTCCATAGAGATGACGGTGGTATCGACACCTTCGATTTTTGCCGCCTCTTCGTTAAATTTGCGTGTCTCAGCCGCACAAACCGGTGTGTCGAGTGACGGTACGACGACAAGCAGTTGAACTTTATCCTGAGCGCCGCCCACTTTTTTATCCGCCAGACCTTCAGAGTTGGTGACCGTTACTTCCGGTGCCGCATCTCCGACGTTGACTTCGTTTTTTCCGCCGATTTTAACTTCGTTTCCTTTGAGTTTTACAGTTGCCATGGTTATCCTTTTACATAATTTTTTATAATTGAACCAAAATTATAGCCAATTAAGATAAAATAGGTCTTAATTTTATAGCACTTAAAT
>WGAE01000188.1 GCA_015489185.1 Campylobacterales bacterium | reverse complement strand
TCGCTATTTTCCCGCAATCTTTCAAAACTATCTGCCCCGAAAACCTCTCTCTTTACTCCTGCTTACTTTTGCCTTGCTCTTTCTCTTTGGCACATTCGCCCAAAAAAGCGAGGTCGGTACGGTAGTCGGCGCACTTTTTGCCGGCATCGTCCTTAAACCTGTCTTCACGCATATCCGACCCGCCGGAGAGAGAGTGGAGAAATTCATCGCACTGATCAGTTACAGCTTTTTCGGAGCGCTCTTTTTCTTCTGGATCGGATTACACATTGATCTTGCCGGGTTTATCAGGGAACCCGCACTGGCAATCGTGATTTACCTCGCCGGTACGCTCGGTAAACTTCTGGGCACATTTCTGATGGTGCCCATCCGTCATCTCAATACCAAAGAGGCACTTTTGACCGGCATCGGTATCAATGCCCGTCTGACCACTGAAATCATCGTCGTGCAACTCCTTTACAGCGCACATCTTATCGACCTGCACCTTTTTACGGCACTGGTGGCGGCATCCTCGTTTACAACCCTGACTGTACCGCTCCTTTTTACCTTTCTGGTGCGCCGTTTTCACCAAACCGCTTATGCGTCGGTTTCAGGAACCGACACACAAAACCGACACCATACCAAAGGATAACGATGCGTTACGATATCTCTTTTCAGATCGCTGTCGCGCTGATTCTGGGACTTTTGATCGGATTGCAACGGGAGATCTACTACCGACGCAACAATCGCAAAGAGTTCGCGGGCACACGCACTTTTGCCCTGATCTCACTGCTGGGGTATCTCAGCGCCTGGCTCAATACGCAAATCTCCTGGTTTTTGCCCGCAATGTTGCTGATATTCGGATTGCTCGTCATCACCGCATACGGCTACAAACTCTTCTATTCCAAAGCCAAAGGTGCAACCAGTGAAATCGCCGCGCTGATCACTTTTACACTAGGGGTTATGGTTCATGAAGGGCTATGGAAATATGCCCTCTTTCTGGCGGTTATTCTCGTAACATTGCTGGAATTTAAAAGTAAGTTTCTGCTTTTTGAGGAGCACGTCGCCCCTGAAGACAGTGAAGCGGCTATTTTGTTTCTGGCGATGACATTCGTCATTCTCCCGCTGCTTCCCGACAAAACCGTCGATCCGTTCGGTGTTTTCAACCCCTATCAAACCTGGCTGATGGTTGTCCTGGTCGCGGGTATCTCTTTTATCGGCTACATCGCCATCAAAATTCTGGGCACCAAACGGGGTGTCTATTTGACCGGTATATTCGGAGGTCTGGTCTCCTCAACCGCCGTTTCAATCACCCTCTCCAAACTCTACGCACTCCGACAAAACTATCTGAAAAATTATGCCGGCGGTATCGCGATCGCTTCGACCTTCATGTATCTTCGGGTACTTTTTGAAGCGTCGGTATTCAATTTCGCGCTTGCCAAAAAACTGGCAATCCCCTATCTGGGAGCGGCAGTAATCGGTCTGCTCTATGTCTTTTATCTGTATCGAACCTCGGCAAGTCACAAAGTAGCGGAAGAGTCGATACAAAACAACCCGCTCGCACTTTCGGAAGCTTTGAAACTGGGACTCTTGTTCGGCTTGATTCTGGGATCGATCGGATTTTTTCAGGAGCGCTACGGCAATGCGGGAGTCTACATCGTCTCAGCGCTCTCCGGTCTGACGGATGTCGATGCCATCACCCTCTCCCTCTCCAAACTTGCCGGAAATAAAATCGACGACCTGACCGCCATCTACGGCATTGTTATCGCCAGTGCGGTCAACTCCGTCGTGAAACTGGGTATTGTCTTTACGCTGGGAGGGAAAAAACTGGGAGCCTGGATGAGCCTCTTTTATCTGCTGACGATCGGAGCGATGGGAGGGTTGCTCTTTATTTTATGATCACACATTCGGGTTTGGACGGTGTGTGTTGCGGTTTTTTGCAAGTAAGCAGATATTCGGTCGTGCTTAGATCGTTCCCGTAGGGTGTCGCCGAAACAAACGTATCGCGAACTTCTTTAGCGCAGAAAATACCGTGTTCGGCTTCACACTGCTCTTTATACGGTTTAAGATAAGATTTGTCGACGACAAAAACCGTCCACTGCTCTTCGACCTCCGGTCCCGCATGACGTTTGTTGCATCCGACAAATCCCATCAGCACAATCATAAAAAAAGGATAGACAAATCGCTTCATGAAGTGCATTGTAGCACATTCGTAACTGTTCAGCGATAAAGTTTACAAACCAATCCGCAAATGAAAGAAAAATTATAAATCCAGCGCATACGCCTTGAGCGTATCGATATCTACCAGTTCGAGCATCTTTTCATGTGTCGCCCGAATGAAAATGTTCGGAGCGCGGGCATGTGCCAGCGCCTGTACGAAACGAGGTCCCGACAAACACCAGCTTTGTCCCGGTTTGACCCCTTCAAAACGATATTCGGGTCTGGGTGTGGAGAGATCGTTTCCGACCGCTTTCGAAAATTCGAGAAACGATTCGGTCGCGTAGATACACACCGCATGAATTCCGGGGTTATCCGGACCCGTATTGCAAAAACCGTCGCGGTAAAATCCCGTCAACGGTTTCATGCTACAAGGTTCCAGCGGCTCACCCAAAACGTTTAAAATCGCCATTTACGAGCAGTGCCCTCCGCCGCAACATCCGGTTCTTCCACGCTCTTCAACGCGAATTTTAAACACATTCCCCTCTTCAGCAACCGAAAATTCGTGTTTACGACAGAACTCTTCGTTCATATCTTTGGTCATTTCGATTGCCTGCATCAGGGCGTCATCTTTTGATTCAAACTGCATATTGTTTTGAAAGTCGCTCTTTTTGAAGCAACCGCACTCTTTTTCCATTTGCACTGTAAACATCTCTTTATCCTTTGATAATAATTTTCATGTTTGAACAAAATAGTAACACACTTTTTCTTAAATAAGAGTTATATTGTCTCATTTATTTCAATCGTTTTTGCAGTGATTTGCGCTATTT
>WGAE01000187.1 GCA_015489185.1 Campylobacterales bacterium | reverse complement strand
GCTCTTTTTTGTATTGTAAAATCATCGCGTAGGCTTCGTCTTTGAGTTTGAGTTTCTCTTTTTTCAGTTTTTCAAGTTCCAGGTCGTCCATATGTTCACGCCCCTCTTCGACCTCTTTGATTCTATCGTCGAGTTCATTGTGCTTTTCGAAAATTTTGGCAAAGTGCGCGTTTTCCTGTTTCAGTTTGGAGATGATATCTCTGTATTCGTGTAACATCTGTACTCCTCGTTGTAGTTTGCTATGACATACTTATAGTAACATTTATGTTCTGTAATCGGCATTAATTTTGACATAATCGTAACTCAGATCGCATCCGTATGCGGTGTAGGTAGCATCTCCCTCACCGATATCGCAGCTGATAGTAAACTGCGGTTGCTTCATGATCTCTGCCGCCGCTTTTTCACGCGCTTCGTCAAGAACCGGAAATTCGGACGAATAGACGATCAGGTCATCATATTTGATTACAAGTTTTGCTTCGTCACAGGTGATTTCGCTTGCGCCGATCGTCGAGGCGATGCGTCCCCAGTTCGGATCTTCGCCGAACAGTGCCGTTTTGACCAGCAGCGAGTTACTCAGCGCTTTTGCCGCCCGTTTCGCTTCCTCTTCATTTTTGGCGTTTTTGACTTCAAACGCGACCACTTTGTTTGCACCTTCACCGTCCCGGAGGATCATCAGCGCCAGGCGGTGGGTGAGCATGTCAAGCGCCTCAGAGAAGGCTTCTTCGTCCCAGACGCCGCTTTGTCTGTTTGCCAGCAGCATCACGGTGTCGTTGGTGGAGGTGTCTCCGTCGACGCTGATACGGTTGAAACTCTGTTCGACACTCTTTTTTAAGAGCGGCTTCATCCGTGCTTTGGGGATATCGGCGTCGGTGACGATAAAACAGAGCATCGTCGCCATCGCGGGGTTGATCATGCCTGCACCCTTGCAGATTGCAGCAATTCGAAAACTTTCGCCCTCTTCAAGCACCACTTCAAACGCCAGCTCCTTTTTGAAACTATCTGTTGTCATAATCGCTTCGGCGGCGCGTTCGGAATTTTTGGCACCGAAATCGAACTTCTTGAATGCAGAGACGATCTTTTCGACCGGGAGCGGATAGCCGATCACCCCGGTGGAGCTCATGACGGGATTGTGTGCGTTTGCCGCTTCGGGGAGTTGTGAGAGAATCGTATCGATATCGTCGATTCCCCGTTTTCCGGTCATCGCGTTAGCGTTTTTGGCGTTGATAAGTACAAAGTTACTCTGAAATCCGTCCGGATAACGTTGATAGTGTTTGATCGGCGCCGCCTGAAAACGGTTGGTCGTAAAGAGCGCTTCGATATCACAGAGTGTGTCGCTTCGGATAAACGCGACGTCGGGTTGTTCGGTATCGCGCAGTCCGGCGTGCACACCGTCGCAGAAAAAGCCTTCGACGGTATCAAGCCCGCCTTTGATCGGAAATATTTGAAACATTATGCCTCCTCGGGGCGCACTTTTTTACGTGCGATTTTTTTTGCCATACGGATACTTTCGCTGCCTCCGATGAGCATCAGTTTGGCGCCTTGCGTGACGATCGTCTCGTCGTGCGGCATCGGAATGAAGTTGCCCTTATCGTCACGAATACCGACGATGTTGACTTTGACAAAGCCCGGCAGATTGATATCTTTGAGCTTTTTAAAAAGCATCCAGGAGTGGCTTGGGATCTTGATCTCTTCGATATCGAGCGGCGTATCTTTTTTGTAGAGAAACTGCTCGAGGATATTTTCCATCTCCGGACGCTGGCTGATCGCGCTCATCCGCTGCGCCATCAGTTTGGTGGGGGATACGACGCTGTCAGCACCCAGTTTTTTGAGCTTTTCGATATCGCTGGGCGTATTGGCGTTGGTCAGGATAAAGTAGGGGCGTCGTCGCTTGATCTCCTTTTCATGAAGCCTTGCCGAAGCGATGACGGCGATATTGTCGGCGATATTCTGGGAGAGGGTGATGATCCCCTTCGCGCTGGAGAGGTGTGCTTTGGCAAGGGCGATTTCGGTATGCGGCTCCTCCTGCACGAAATAGGGATAGTTGTATTTTTTGGCGATCTCTTCCAGATTTTCCGCCGGATCGACGACAACGAAAGGAATGTGATTTTGGCGAAACTGCTGTGTCAGTTGAATGGTATATTCGTTATGGTTGCAGATGACATAGTGGTTTTTGAGCCGTGCGATATCGTATAGCATGGAACGCTCCTTGATGATCTTTAAGAGTTCCCCTTTGTTGAGCACCTCGACCAGAATACCGACCGAAAATGAAAAGACACCGAATCCCAGAATAATCAGCGTAATCGTAAAGATACGCCCCGCATCCGAAATCGGAGCGATTTCTCCAAATCCCACCGTCGTAAAGGTGATTCCGGTTTGATAGATGGCATCCATTAGACTGAAATTGTCGATGATGATATAGCCCAGTGTTCCTACGAGCATCATCAGCACGGTCAGAATCAGCGGCAGACGAAAAGGGGCAAGATGGAGATAGAGTTCGGTATCGAGATCGATTTCGGGTTTTTTCGGCTCGCGCCAGTGGAGAAATTTTTTGACTTTTTTGATAAATTTCATAAACTCTCCGTTGCAAGATCGGCATCAAGCCTTCTGGAAAAAAGCGGAGAGTGGAGATGCTCTCCGATCTTCTTTAAAAGGGTATTATAGCGAAAATCGGTTTACTGATTCGCCTTTTTTCGCATCGTGCGCAATGCTTTTGCGGAAACTTTGATCTTTTTGCGTGTACCGTCTTCGAGTGTGATTCTCACCGTACGAAGGTTCGGCAAAAATCTTCTTTTTGTTTTGTTGTGTGCGTGGCTGACATTGTAGCCCGTCATTGGACCTTTTCCACTGATAGAACATTTTCTGGACATTGCTATTCCTTATCTGGCTTTTTAAAATTTGTCGCGTATGCTATCCTAAAGTATCTTAATTTTTGTTGATGTCTGGGTGAAAAATCGTCGCTCTGCATGATCCCTGTTTCATGAGGTATGGCGGTAGATTTAAGTTTCCGTTCACCAAAAGCGATTATAATAAATTCTGAAATTAGATTTTATTGATAAAGTGAGCTTCATGAATATATTTCTGACACTCGATTACGAGCTCTTTTCCGGAAGCAATCCGGGGACGGTGGAGCGGACGATTTTACTGCCGACGCGAAAGCTGCTTGAGGTGGCGGATCGTTACGGTGCGAAATTTGTCTTTTTTGTCGACAGCGGTTATCTGGCACGCTTGCGTGGCTTTGCGGATAGATATCCCGCCGCGCGTGCGGATTATGACGCGGTGACAGAGCAGATTGCGGCACTTCATGAAGCGGGACACGATATTCAGCTTCATATCCATCCCCACTGGGAAGATTGTACCTACGACAGCCACGGATGGCATATGGATACCTCGCGTTTTCGTATTCACCTGTTTGAGGAGGATCAGATCGCGGATATTGTCCATCGGTACAAGAAAGTCTTGACCGACATCGTCGGCGATACGGTGTTTGCATATCGTGCGGGCGGGTGGTGTCTGCAGCCGTTTGAGAAACTTGCGCCGGCGTTGAAAAGAGAGGGGATTTGGCTGGACAGTACGGTTTATAAAGATGGGCTTAACAGTTCCCGCACGCATTATTACGATTTTCGCGGGATGCCGCAGAAGAGTCACTACCGTTTCGAAACCGATCCGGTCAAAGAGGAACCCGAGGGGTATTTTCATGAAGTGCCGATCAGTACCTTTCGTGTCAGTCCGCTCTTTTTCTGGAAATTTGCCTGGACAAAGAAGTTCGGGAGCAAAAAACATAAAGTGTTTGCCGACGGGATCGGCGCGGGCGGTACGTCGGGAAGTTCGATGTTACGACTCCTGACGCGCCCCAGCGATGCGCTTGCTTCGATGGACGGTTTGCGTGCGTCGCTGCTGCAAAAGGCGTTTGTCGCCAACCGTCGAAAAGATCCGGAGGGAAATTTTGTTGTTATCGGACATCCCAAAGCGGTGACTCCTTATTCGCTCGAAAAGTTGGATCGCTTTTTGCTTGATCTCTCTTCCAATGATCAGATAACGACGTTTAGCCGCTACGCACAGACGATTTCATGATGCTCTTTTGCGCGTCTGCGTCGTGCGTGCCGCAGTCGTACAAAAGAGGGGAGTTTCATGAAAAAGTTTTCGTTCGACAGTGTCGCGCATTTGTACAAGCATATCTACTACAAAATGCCGCAGTCACTGAAGACATTTCTGGGGACGCTTTACGGTTCGATCCCGATTGAAAAGCGTTACGGACCGCTTTATACACACTATCTGACACTGTTTCGCAAATTTGAAGAGGGTGATAAACAGTTTCAGCTCGATTATCTCTACAATAAAATACTCGAAACGATTCTCTTTGCAGAGGAACATATTCCGTTTTATCAAAAACGGTTTGCCGAGTACGGTGTCACTGCTTCCGATTTCAAGTCTCTGGATGATCTGAAAAAGTTTCCCGTGACGACCAAAGAGGATATCAAGCGGCATGTCGAGGAGATGTACAGCGAATCGGTCGAAAAGGCGGTTGCGTACTACAGCGGCGGTTCGACCTCTTCACCGACAAAGTTCTACCATCCGCTCTATACCAGTCGCGCCAAACACAAAGCCTACTCGGTCTATACACTCGCCAAAGGCGGGTATCGCCTCCGCGACCGTGCGATTTTGCTCAAAGGGCGCGAAGCGGTTGATTTGAAGAGAGATATCTACTGGGATTACGAACCGGTCGACAATGTGCTCAATGTCACGACGCGTTATATCCTTTCGGAGAAATTTCCGCTGATTTACAAAAAGAGCAAAGCTTTCAGACCGAAGTTTCTCTTTGGCTATCCGAGCGCGGTGATGGATTTTACCCATGCGACACTGGCGGCGGGATTTGAGCCCTTGCCTGTGAAGGGGATCATCCTTGCTTCGGAGACGGTGACAGAATTTCATGTACGCGAACTCAAATCGGTTTACGGCGACGTACCTGTTTTTGTCGATTACGGACATACCGAGCGTGTTGTCGGAGCGTGGCGTCTGGATTATTCGCCCTATCGTTTTATCGGCGCGTACGGGGTGGCGAGGATTGTCGGCAACGAAATCGTCGGTACATCGATGGATAATATGGTCATGCCGTACATCAACTACAAGACCGGCGATGAAGTGGAAGGGGAAGCGGAGTTTTACGAGGGGTGCGATATCGCACGCAGCGTACAGCATGTGCGCGGCAGAACGCAAGATTATCTGGTGACGCACGATGAGCGGTTGATTCCGCTGACGACACTCTTTGTCGGGCACTATCTGCCGGCTAAGGTTGTGATGCATCTGCAATATATCCAGAAGCGTCCGGGGTATGTGACGGTGCGTATCGAAAAAGGGCGCGGCGACGCCGATAAAAGCAACATCTTAAACGGACTCAGAGAGATGACAGGGGAGGGGATTACGTTCGATCTGGAGTTTGTCGACCGCCTTGAAAAGACCCACCGCGGCAAGCATATGATTTGCCGGCAGTATCTCGATATTGAAGCGATTAAAAAGAGAAAAGAGAATATCATTGCGCAAACGGTTGGAACGAAAGTGAAAACGGTCAGTTTACGATAAACGCTTCTCATGAAACGTTTATTTGTTGAAATTAAATTTTTAATTAAGTTTCTTTAGGTAATATTTATTTACATAACGACCGTGTTTCGCACCGAAGGGTTACGATTTTTCATTTTTCGGTCGATATAGTCCATATAAAAGTCAAATAAATTTTCATTACAAAAGGATCTCCATGCGTTTTTCGTTCGACAGTGTTGTCCATCTTTATCGTGATACGTATTATAAAATGCCGCAATCTTTGAAGACATTTCTGGGAACGCTGTACGGTAATATTCCCATCGAAATACGTTACGGTAAACTTTACAGCGAGTTCATGAAGCGTTATATCGACTACGAAAACGCCGATGAACAGTTCAAACAGGATTTTGTCTACAACAAGACGCTTGAAACGCTGATCTTTGCGGAAGAGAATATTCCGTTTTATAAAGAGAGTTTTCAAAAGCACGGGGTGACGGCGAAAGATTTTAAATCGCTCGATGATCTGAAAAAGTTTCCAACCATCACCAAACATGACATCAAAGCAAATCTTAGTCGGATGTATACCGACAAAGTCGAAAAACCGGTTCCCTATTTCAGCGGCGGATCACTCTCGACACCGACGCAATACTTCCATCCGCTCCATACCAGCCGTGCCAAACACAAAGCCTACTCAATGTTCACACTCGCCAAAGCAGGCTACAAATACCGGGACAGAACGGTACTGATCAAGGGGCGCGAAGTCTCCAAACCGGAAAAAGATATCTACTGGGAGCATGAACCGGTCGACAACTATCTCTACCTCTCCTACAACTATCTTAGTTCCGAGAAGTTTCCGCTGATGTATGAACAGGCGCGTAAATTTAAACCGAAGTTTCTCTTCGGTTACCCGAGTGCCGTGCTTAGCTTCATCGCAATGTCCAAACAGTACAATAAACCGCCGCTGGAGATCGAGGGGGTCATCGTCTCTTCCGAGAGTATCTACGAGCCCGATTTTCATACGATCAAGGAGTTTTTCGGCGATCATGTCAATATCCTTGCCGATTACGGACATACCGAGCGTGTCGTGGGGGCGTACCGTCTCAACTTTGACAACTACAAATTTATCAACGCCTATGGTGTGCCGCGTATTATCGACAATGAGATCGTCGGCACGTCGTTTGACAACTTTGTTATGCCGTTTATCAACTTCCGCACGGCGGATGAGGTTTCGGGAGATATTGTCTTTTTCGAGGGAACGGATATCGCCAGAGAGGTCAAAAATATCGAAGGGCGCACACAGGATTATCTGGTGACCGAAGATGAGCGTCTGGTATCGATCACGACGATGTGCGGCGGACAGCACCTGCCGCTCGATATGATCCGCAACCTGCAGTATCGTCAGACCGAACCGGGCAAGGTGACGGTACTGGTCGAGACACGCGACGGCAAAATCGACAAAGAGCATCTGATCTCCGGTATGAAAAAGCTGGTGCGCGACGGAATCGAGTTTAGTGTCGAAGAGGTTGACAAGATCGAGCGCAGCCCGCGTGGAAAGCGTATTATCTGTAAGCAGGGGCTTGATATCGAAAAGATTCGAAGAAAAAAATAGTATCATACGACCAATATATTACTTTGAACGGCTATATGCCGTTCATGATCTTCAGCAAGGACAACAAATTTGATCGGTAAACTCAAAGCGTTTCTGGCAAACGAAGGGACGATGTTTTTCATCTCCAATCTCGTTTACAGCTTCTCGACCTATCTGATCGCGCTGTTGATCCCCTACAAACTCAATCTTGAAACAATGGCGGGATTTTCGGCGGCGTTTAATATTATCATGATGCTGATCTTTGTCTTCGAGTTTGGACTGACGGTCAGTTATCTGCGGTTTCAGCAAATCTATAAAATCTCGGATCAGATCAACGCACTGATACAGTTTGCGATATTTCTGTTGCTCTTTATCCTCTCGCAGACGGTTCTGGGCAAATATGCCGATATCTTCTTCGGTGTGCAGAATCTGGGCATAGCGCAATCTTATATCTATCTCTCGATCTTTGCGCTTTTAAGCTGGATCTTTTTCAAAACGACCCTGCTTGCGAAGAAACGGATTCGTTTTATCATCGTCAACTCGTTTGTGATTCTTGGAATCAGAATCGCATTTTTGGTTTATATTCTCTTCTTTGCCGCTTCGATCGATCTGGATCTGATCTATCTGGATCTCTTTATCCTGCCGTTTGCGCTTGTGATCGTACTGAATCTGAAATATAATGTCGGCTTTCTTGCCGAGTGTCGCAAATGGATCGCAAAAGAGGCGGTGCGCAGGCTCTTTTGGAAGCGGCTCAAACAGTTTATCCTCTTCTCGGCGTTGACGTATGTCATCAACGGGCTCTATATCTATACCAATCGTTATGCGATTATCTATCTGGTCGATGAGAAACTGACGACCACACTGGCTGAACTGGGATACGCTATGAGTTTCGGCGGCTTGATCATGATCTTCATCACGTCGCTGCGTTCCTATTTTCTTTCAAAGTTCAATGTTTCGGAGATGGATGCGGTCAACGCGCATATTGCACGGCTGAAACGGTTTCGTCTGCCGGTCGTGTTTGGAGGGTTGCTCGTTTCGGCGCTGGTTGCCGCGGTGGTCTGGTATATCAAACCGGGCTATCTGGGAATCGATTCGCCGATCTATGTTGCAATACTGATCTACGCCAGTATTTTGATCGCTTATCTGAGCTTTTTCAGTCTGCTTTCCAAGACATTCAATTTCAATCTGCTGGAGCTGAAGCTGAATATCATCCGACTGGTGCTGGTGGTGATATTGGTGCATCTGCTGTTTAAACACTATCCGATCGTCGCGTTTGCGGCGGTCAACGCGGCGATTGTCGGGGTGGAGTACTATTTTGCCAAAACGGTGCTGGGACGCATCGCACGTAAAGCAAAAAAAGGAGAAGAGGGTGGAAACGAAACAAAAAATGCATAAAAAGATCATGCTGATCGGACCGATGTACGCCAAAGATATGCGAAACGCCGGCGGGGTAACGGTACTGTTTGAACAGATGCTCGAAGATCTGCGCGAGCTTGGTGTCGAGCATCTGCCTGTCAATTCCAACAAAAACTGTTACAGCGGTATCGCCGAGACCTTCTTTGTTGTTATGAAGACTTTTTTGACCAATATACGCCGTTACGATCATGTATCGCTGCACGGTACCGCGAACCACTACATTATGATTGCGCCGTTTGTCATCTTTTTTGCCAAAATGTTCGGCAAAACCGTTAGTCTGCGTAAATTTGCAGGCAACTTCAACGAAATCTACGAAAACGGCGGCGCGGTGAAAAAGGCGTTGATTCGCTATGTACTCAAAAATGCGGATTTGAGCTATTTCGAGACGAAATATCTGGTCGAATACTTTCAAAAGTTCAATCCGCATACCTACTGGTTTCCCAATGTACGCCGCAGACCCAAAGGGGTTGCCCCCAAATCCGATTTTAAACGTCGTTTCGTCTACATCAGCCATCTGAAGGATGAAAAGGGGACGCAGGAGTTACTGGAGGCGTGCAAACGTCTGGACGATTCGTTTGACGTGACGATCTACGGTCCCGTGCATGAAGAAAAATATACTCCCGAATATATCGCCAAATACAACACCCGCTATGCGGGACCGCTGACACCTGCGGAAGTGGTTGAGAAACTCAAAGAGGCGGATGTACTGGTTTTGCCGAGTCACAGAGAGGGGTATCCGGGAATTGTGATCGAAGCCTTTTCGGTCGGACGTCCCGTACTGGTGACGAATCTGCCGGCGATTGCCGAAATTGTCGAAGAGGGGAAAACGGGTGTGCTGGTCGAACCCAAAAATGTCGACGCACTGGTAGAGGGATTTTACCGTTTTGATGAAAAAAATTATGCCGCAATGTCACAAAACGCGTATAATGCATTTGATGCCTTTGACTCTTTGCCGCAGACGAAACGATTTTTAAAAATGGTCGACGCGCTAAGCTGAAACACTTCATGAAGAAGTGTTTCCAAATGTAATATCTACTGAAATTTGTCAAAAATTCCCAAAAAATACGAACTTCAAAATATTAAATAAAAATTGATCTTCATGAAATATACAAAATAGTTTTTATCCAATTTTCATTTTGCTTATCATAATGATAAATATCGCTGTTTCTTTTTTTTTTTTTTT
>WGAE01000186.1 GCA_015489185.1 Campylobacterales bacterium | reverse complement strand
TGCGTGACATCGGAGACGATGAGCGTGTCGTCAAAATCGGAGATAATCCCGACCTGCTGTGGCGAAGAGGGAATCCACGCTTCACATGCAGTGGAGACCTTCGGTTGTCGGGGCAGTGAGAGAGTCACTTTCTCGTACGGTTTCAGCGTACCGGGCGGGAAGGTAGTCTCAAACGCGAAATACCCCTCGTTGTCTGTGCGCGTCTCAAACGTATATCTCCCAACCTGCAACATCACCGGCACATCTTTACGCTCATCGTTGAAAATATAGCCCAGCTTCCGCCACAGGTTTGTCAGAAATGAGTCATCTCTTTTCGCTTCCGGCATCTCCCGCGGATCCAAAACCCGCCCCGCCACCAAAAGCGTGCGATCGTTTCCGTAACAGTAATAGACTTCTATCGCATCCCCCGCCAGCAGTTGGGAGAAGGTCAGCAGTGTGAGGAAGAAGTGTTTCATGAAGACTCCTGTATAACTTCATCCACCAGCATATTCATAATCAGCCTGATTATGATCTCTTTCTGTTCCGGTGCAGAAGTGGCGACGAGGAGTGTCAGAGCGGCAAGGGCGTTGTCGTTGATGCGTGCTTCGCCGTTTTGACGGTAGAGGATGCCGTTTTTGTGCAGAAACAGGACAAAGAGATAGGCGCCGATACGTTTGTTCCCGTCGGAAAACGGATGTCCTTTGACGATGTAATAGAGAAGGTTTGCCGCTTTTTGTTCGACGGAAGGGAGCAGATCGACACCGCCGAAGCTTTGATAGATATTGAGCAGATTGCCTTTGAACTCGCCTGCCTTTTCATTGCCGAAAAGTGCTGTTGCTTCTCCTTTTGCCATCAACTCCTTTTTAAGCGCGGCAATAGCTGCTTTGGCTTCGTCATAATCGAGAATGAACCGCTGTTCTTTTGTAGTGATTACCTCCTGAAGGGTGTGTTCGTCATATCCCTGCAGAAGCGCCCAGCTTTTGGCATAGTTGCCGATGATCTCGACAAATCCACTTGCTTCGATATCTGTAAGAGTACGGCTTTCTATCGCTTTTTTGATCGTCTCTACTGTTTGCTCCAGCTCTTTGAACTTCGCCTTTTGAAGACGCTTATAGTCGAGGGCATATCCTTTTATGAGGTACTCTTTGAGGACATTGGTCGCCCAGCGGCGGAATTTTATCGCTTTTGCAGAATTTGTGCGGTAACCTACTGCCAATACAATATCAAGACTGTAAAATTTGACTGGTTTGTCTGAATTTGCAACGTGCATTTTTTGCACATTGCTTTTTTCGTTAACCTCTTTATCTTTTAAAATATTGTTAATATGCCGCGTAATGACACTTCTGTCTTTATCGAAAATTTTGGCTATATCACTTTGCGTCAGCCAAATCGATTCCGCCTCTACTGCTGCTTCGAGTCTGACACTGCCGTCTTCGTAAATCACTATCTCGCTCATAATATTCCTCTCATAACATACATTTTAGCCCAAAAACGCTAAATTCAATCTATTCATATTTTTTATAACAAAGGCAGAGGATGGAGCTTAAAAATATTGTCCCGTGGGGGCGTAATCTTGCCGAGTATCGAGATATGTTCGTGCTTTCAGAAGAAGATTTGCAGAAGCGGATTGTCGGCTGTGGGGACGGTCCGGCGAGTTTTAACGCGGAAGTGACGCAGATGGGCGGATCTGTCGTTTCGGTCGATCCGATTTACGCTTTTTCGACGGAGCAGATCGCCGGGAGGATCGACGAAGTGGCGGAGGTGGTGATGGCTCAGGTGCGTCAGAATGCGCACCGTTTTGTCTGGAAAAATATTCCCGACCCCGACACTCTCTATACGATCCGTATGGAGGCGATGCGCCGTTTTCTGGAAGATTACGAAGCAGGAAAAAGTGCAGGGCGTTATGTGGCGGGGAGTTTGCCGGAGTTGCCGTTTGACGCGGGACGGTTTGATCTGGCACTCTGTTCACACCTGCTTTTTCTTTACGACAAACAGCTCGATCAGGCATTTCATAAAGCGGCGGTTCTGGAGATGCTGCGGGTGGCTGACGAGGTGCGTATTTTTCCGTTGGTAACACTTGAAAATGTGCCATCTCCGCATTTGAAACCGCTCATGAAGTTTTTGAGTGAAAAAG
>WGAE01000185.1 GCA_015489185.1 Campylobacterales bacterium | reverse complement strand
TTGTTTTCAAACTGCAGTGCGGCATTTTTAATCTTTTCGACAACCCATTCCGATTTATAGTCGTTAACCTGGCGTGCCGTTTTAATCAATTTTGCATCCCCTTTTGCCGCATCGACAATAAACCACGGATCAACAGCAATACAGTGTCCGCCGACACCACATCCTGGCTGCAAAATATTGACCCTCGGGTGGCGGTTTGCCAAATCGATCAACTCCCATACATCAATTCCAAATTTATCGCACAGCATCGACAACTCGTTGGCAAACGCAATATTGACGTCACGGAAACTGTTTTCGGTCAATTTTGCCATCTCCGCGGTACGTGCATCTGTCTGGAGTACTTCCCCTTTGACAAATGTTTTATAAAATTCCGCGGTTTTTTCTGTCGCTTCAGGGGTTGTACCGCCGACAATGCGATCATTATGCACCAGTTCATGCATGATTTTACCCGGAAGTACCCTCTCAGGACAATGCGCAAAGTGGATTTTCGATGTATCGACTCCCTCATTTCGAAGTGTCTCTTCCATCAAGTCGGTCGTACCTACCGGAGAAGTAGACTCCAGAATCACTATATTACCAGGGCGTACATACGGAGCGATACTTTTGGTCGCACTGACAATATAGTCGACATTGGGTACATGATTCTCTTTAAAGGGCGTCGGTACCGCGATAATAAAGACATCCGCTTCCGCCGGTTTGGTATCCGCTTTTAATTTACCGGAGTTGACAGCCGACTGTACGAAGGTATCGAGATCAGGCTCTACGATATGAATTTTACCGGCATTGATCGTATCAACCGTCTCCTGGACAATATCGACACCGTGCACTTGATAGCCTCTGTTGGCAAGTAACGAAGCGGTAGGCAAACCGATATATCCAAGACCCATGACACAAATTTTTTCCACGTTCATCTATTTTCCTTTTAAAAAGTCCACGATTCGTTCACAAGCTTTACCGTCACCGTACGGGTTGTGTGACTGAGACATCTGTTCGTATGCGCTTTGATCTTCAAACAACATCTGGCACGCATCGATAATCTTTTGCTTATCTGTTCCAACCAGCTTGACCGTTCCGGCTTTGAGTGCTTCAGGTCTCTCCGTCGTATCACGCATGACAAGCACAGGTTTTCCGAGGCTTGGAGCCTCTTCCTGGATACCGCCGCTGTCGGTCAAAATAAAATAGGCATTGTGCATCAAATATACAAAAGGCTCATAATCGAGCGGATCGATCAAATAGACATTGTCGACATCAGACAAAATCTCTTTGACCGGCTTTTGTACATTTGGATTCAAATGCACCGGATAGACAATATCGGCTTCGGGATTTCGCATTGCCACCTCTTTCAACGCTTCACAAATATTCAAAAATCCCTGTCCGAAATTTTCCCGTCTGTGCCCCGTTACCAAAACCACTTTCCGCTTCGGATCCAACGTATACCCTTTTTGCGCAATAAGTGATTTGAGTCTTTGCGCAAGTTGTGGATCCGACTCAATTTTGGCAACGACACTCACCAACGCATCGATCACGGTATTGCCTGTAACGATTACGTTTTCTACATCGACATTTTCTTTTAAAAGATTAGACATACTCTCTTCTGTCGGTGCAAAATGATAAGTCGCCAACCGTCCCGTTACCTGACGATTTCCCTCCTCCGGCCAGGGGGAATAGACATTGTTCGTGCGTAATCCCGCTTCGACATGTCCGACTGCAATTTTTTGATAAAAAGCGGCAAGCGCCGTTGCAAGTGTGGTCGTCGTATCTCCATGCACCAGTACGATATCCGGTTTCGCCTCTTCAAAGACCTCTTTGAGTCCAAGCAAAATATTGCTGGTTACTTCATAAAGGTTTTGTCCCGGTTTCATGACGTCCAGATCATAATCGGGTACAATATCAAAAAGTTCCAGTACCTGATCGAGCATTTGCCGATGTTGTGCCGTTACACACACTTGTGTCTCAAATGCGTCGCTTTTTTGAAACGCTTTGACAAGCGGCGCCATTTTGATCGCTTCCGGTCGCGTGCCAAATACCAGCATCACTTTTTTCATATCTTCTTTTCCCACTCCAACCCTGTTTTGCAAATCAACTCCAGATCATCATATTTCGGTTCCCACTGCATTACTTCACGAATCTTTCGGTTATCCGAAATCAAGATCGCCGGATCGCCCGCTCTTCGCTCTTTGATTTCAACCGGAAAATCGACACCGCTGACTTTTTTCATTGTCTCGAGTACCTCTTTGACACTAAAACCGTGCCCGTACCCACAGTTAAACACACCGCCCTCTTTACCTGCTTCCAGATGATCAAGCGCTTTGATATGTGCCGCAGCAAGATCTTCGACATGAATATAGTCCCGAATACACGTCCCATCCTCTGTCGGGTAGTCATCTCCGAAAATATACATCTTCTCACGTTTCCCGACAGCCGTTTCCGCAGCCACTTTGATCAATAGCGTCGCATCTTTGGTCGACTGACCGATCTTCCCGTCTACACTAGCACCTGCCACATTAAAATAACGTAAAGCGATATAATTAAAATCTTTGTGTGCAAATGCCGTATCGCGTAAAACCGTTTCACTCATGAGCTTACTGCTGCCGTAAGGATTGATCGGTGCCGTCGGACTCTCTTCCGTTACAGGAATTTGATCAGGGGAAGGTTCCCCGTATACCGCCGCAGTAGAAGAAAAAATGAATTTGTTGACGCCGTATTTGACACACTGTTGAATCAGATTTGCCGTATTGGCAGTATTATTCAAATAGTATTTCAACGGATTGGTAACACTTTCAGGCACGACAAGACTTGCGGCAAAATGGATCACCGCGTCGAAATTGCCGTTTTTGATAATCTCTTCGACTTTTTGAAAATCACTTAAATCCGCTTCGATGAAATCACCGTACAAAACCGATTCACGAAAACCGGTTACCAAATTGTCCAAAACAGTGATACGATGTTCTGTCTGTTCACCGAGTTGTTTAACGACATGACTGCCGATATACCCCGCGCCGCCGGTTACCAGAATATTCATTACGACTCCTGTAAAAGTTTATCTACAATATCGACCATTTTCCGGCTTTGTTTCTCACGAATAAAGTGTTCATAGACAAATTGTTTATTTGTTTCGGAAATTTTAATCGGTTCTTCACGATACTTCTTGACAGCCACTTCGAGTGCCTTGACATCTCCCGGGTTGATCGTCGTACAGTTTTCCAGCTGTTTCACAAAGTTTCTTGCTTCTCCAAGTCCCGCATAAATAATCGGCAATCCCGTTGATGCATATTCATAGAGTTTTGAGGGCATCGCGGCTTTAAATTTCTCATCAAGTTGCGCAAACAATACCGATGTTTTTTTGTAAAACTTTATGATCTCTTCACGTTTGACTTTACCGAAAAAGGTAATATTTTTAATATTGTTTTTATGGGCATAACGTTTGAGTTCATGATATTTACTCCCCTCACCGATGATATTGATCTGTATATCCGGCATACGTTTTGCAAGATCAACCAGAACATTGATATTCTGGGCAATACCGACATTTCCTATGTATGTCAGGGTAAAGGGTTCCACAGTTTCAGGTTCTAATCTGTTTAACTCCATAAAATTTTTGATTTCTATGCCGTTTGTAATCTTTTCGATCGGAACACCGGAGATATTTTTTTCAACCCACTCATATTCGTGATTGTTTGTTACCGTCACATAGTCATATTGGGATATTGTTCGCTTCATCAATTGAGTGATGAACCACTTCACCAGTTTTGTATACGCTGACCTTGGATCAATATATTCCCATACCAAATCACGAATATCGATGATTTTTTTGCCGGGCAGAAATGCGGAAGCGGGAATGATGAACATTTGCGGAGACGTAGCAATCACAATATCGCAAGGATAGTTTTTCGATTTATAAGCAAGGCGTACGGCATAGATCAATTCATTGATCGCTCGGGTAAAGAACTTCTCACCGTCGTACTCTTTTTGATGAATATAATAGACTTTGATATTTTCACTAAATTCAAAATCGTTCGGTTTTTTCCCTTTTTCACTGATACAAACGACATTGATTTTATATTTTTTTTCGAGTTCTTTGACAAGTGCCAGGATGCGATTGGTACCGGCGCAGTTTTCAGGTAAAAAGTTCCCCGTCAAGAAGTTGATAGTTTTCATTCGTGATTCAATAACCTTACATCATTAATTCTCAGATCACACCCCACTTACTTAAACAGTAAGTAAAATTATAATATTAAAAAAATTCTTTATTTTCGATTATAGAGCAGAAATTCGGCAAAATGCCGAAAAAATCCATATATAAACAGGACTTAAAAAGCTTTACCCAGTTTGAAATAAAGCCTAAATGATTATAAAAGTATAGTTTCGTTAACCGAAACTATACTCCACTCTCCTTTGCTGTCTTTTGCAAAAGAAACGATCATACAGAACAGGAGCTATTGGTTCCCGCATCATACGGTTTGTCTAACAAACCATATACCTCTTTTTGAATATTTTCAATTGTAAAGCCAAAATGCTTAAATAATTGTGCCGCATCACCACTTGCACCAAAAGTATTCATCCCCAGTACTGCATCCGCGTACCGATACCACTCCTGTCCGCTCGCCGCTTCAATCGCGAGAACTTTGGTATTTGGATCGATTACTTCATGACGATATTCGCTTTCTTGTTCGTTAAACAGTTCAAAACACGGTACACTGACAATATTTGCCATAATTCCTTTCGCTTCGAGATGACAACCCGCCTGCAATGCAAGCATCACTTCACTACCCGATGCAACAAGTGTTACTGTTGCGTTTTCACGCCGTTTGATGATATATCCACCCTGTTTCGGTGTTCCAAAATCCGCACCTTTTTTCAGCGTCTTCAATTTCTGTCGACTCAACACAAACGCGCTCGGTCCTTCCAGTGCCAAAGCCGCCTGCCAGCACGCAACGTTTTCACTGGCATCCGCCGGCCTGAAAACATAGAGGTTGGGCATCGCACGAAATTGACTCAGATGTTCAATCGGCTGGTGGGTCGGACCATCTTCTCCAACACCGATACTGTCATGCGTCCATACAAAATAGTGTTTCAGTTTCATCAATGCCGCCAACCTTACAGCAGGCTTTAGATAGTCACTAAAGACAAAAAATGTTGCACTGAACGGTATGAACAAACCGTACAGGCTGATGGCGTTACAAATTGCACCCATACTGTGTTCGCGAATACCAAAGTGGAAGTTTTTACCGTTGGGAAAATCCCCCATATTTTCCAGATAAGTTTTATTCGACGGTGCTAGATCCGCGCTTCCACCGACAAAACCGGGAATCGCCTTTGCAATCGCATTGAGAATTTTGTGGTTAGAATCACGTGTCGCGACCATCGCACCCTCTTCAAATTCGGGCCATACTATTTTTGAAAAGTCCGGATTCTGAAGTGCTTCCAACGCGGCATTTTGCTCTACAAGCGGTGCTTCAAGCAATAATTTTTTCCATTCTCTCTCCAGTAATTCACCCTGCTCTACCGCACATCGAAAACGCAACAACACATCCTCAGGAATGAAAAAATGTTCATTTGGATCGAATCCGGCTTTCTCTTTCGATTTTTTCACCTCTTCTTCACCCAGAGGCGCACCGTGTGTATGTGCATCTCCCTCCATCGTCGCCGCACCTTTAGCAATGATCGTCTTGGCAATGATCAGACACGGTTTGGTCTGTTCCTCTTTAATCTCCTTGAGTACCAGATCGATCTCATCAAAATCATGCCCGTCGATACGAAAAACTTTCCAACCCTGTGCTTCGAACCGCTGTTTGATATTTTCACTCAGTGCAATCTCCGTATCACCTTCGATCGTAATTTCGTTCGAATCGTAAATCAGGACCAGATTATCCAGATTGTGGTGCCCCGCAAGTGAACACGCTTCGTAACTGATCCCCTCTTCCAGATCGCCGTCGCCGCAAAAACAGTAGACTTTATGGTCGATAATCGGTGTAGTCTCGCTGTTTAAAAGTTTTTGTGCATATTTCGAAGCCATCGCGAAACCGACCGCATTCGCCACGCCTTGTCCCAGGGGTCCTGTCGTTACTTCAACACCCGGCACTTCAGGATACTCCGGATGCCCCGGCGTTTTGGAACCGAACTGTCGAAAATTTTTCAAATCCTCCAGGGAAATATCGTAACCCCATAAATGCAACAATGCATAGATCATCGCACTGACATGACCGCCGCTAAATACCAGTCTGTCACGATTGAGCCATTTGGGATTTTTCGGATTGTGCCGCAGGTGAAAACTGAGTACCGTCGCGATATCAGCCAATCCCATTGCCGCACCCGGATGTCCACTGTTCGCACGCTGCACCATATCGACAGCCAAAAATCGGAGTGTATTGGACATCCTCGTCAACATCTGTTTGTTTTCCATCTGTATGATTCCTTATTTCAAGTAGTATTCGATCAAATTGTGTAAATTTTCGCGTAGTGTATCTTCTAAATCATAAAGTTTTGTTTCAATTTCGTCGATGATCTTCACTTTTTGCGATTTTGCACCCTCTATTCCCAATAAGTTGGTAAAAGAGTTTTTTGCACCGTCGTTTTGTGTCGGTTTACCGGCTTCTTCCGGACTCATTGTCGCATCGATAATATCATCCTGAATCTGAAACAGCAAACCGATATCAAGACCGATTTGATACAACAACTCCTGCGTCTCCTGCGGCAAATTCGCGATAATCGCTCCCATTTTCAAACTTGCGGCAATGAGCTTGGCGGTTTTGTTGATATGCAAAAAAGTCAATTCATCAATCGAAAGCTTTTGATTTTCAAAATAACAATCGATCGCTTGCCCTAAAACCATACCGCCTGCACCACCGTTTAACGCAAGCTCTTTTACCAATGCCACCTTTTGATCACTTCCAAGCGGTGCATTTGCAATCATAAAAAAACTATGTGAATTGAGCGCGTCACCGACAAGCGTTGCCGTGACTTGATCGTATCGGACATGAAGGGTAGGTTCACCTCTGCGCAGATCCGCATTATCAAAAGTCGGCAAATCATCATGAATCAAAGAATAGGTATGCAACATTTCAATCGCTGCGGCAATATGATTTGCGGCAGGTAACATCAGCGGTTCGTATGCGTAAACCACCTCCAGCAGCAACAACGGTCGAAACCGCTTTCCACCGGCTTTAAACATATCGCACAGGGCTTGTCCATAATGTGGATGGAAACTCTCTATTTGCGGTAGATTTGCCTGTAGAAATTTTTCGAATGCTTCTAGTAGTTTTTTGCTATGTTCCGGCAACGATGATTCCTGATTTTTAAGATACGTTCTTTCTCAATTCGTGTTTGCTTATTTGGAAAATCCACCCAATCCGCCGAGCATTTTTGATGCAGCCAGTTTTTTATCCTCTTCGATCATTTTATAGACATCGTTTACGGCACTGATCAACAATATCTGCAACGCATCTTTATCTTCGAGCAAAGAGTCGTCGATCTCGATATCGATAATTTCACCTTTCCCGTTTCCCGTCACTTTGATCAAACCGCCGCCGCTTTTGGCGGTAAAGGTCTTCTGTTCACTCTCTTCCTGGATCTTTTTCGCTTCTTCCTGGGCTTTTTGTAAGATTTCACCCATTTTACTGAAGTCCATATTTTCAAACATAATCTCTGATCTCTTCTATATTGTTTTTGTCATCTAGAAGCACAATATGCGGCTTAAAGTGGTCCGCTTCTTCGAAACTCATGGAAGCATATGCGATAATAATGATCACATCTCCCACTTCCGCTTTTCTTGCCGCCGCACCGTTGAGACAGATATCACGTTTGCCGCGCTCTCCTTCAATCACATATGTGGAAAAGCGTTCACCGTTGTTGATATTAACAATATCCACCTTCTGTCCCACACGCAGTTTTGCAGCCTCCATCAACTCTCTGTCGATCGTGATGGAGCCTACATAGTTGAGATTCGCATCTGTTACAATAGCACGGTGCAGTTTGCTATATAACATTGTGATGTTCATGAAGTTATCTTCCAGCCATCTTCATCGCTTCCATCGGAGAAAGCGCTTCATCCCAAAATTCATTCGGAATCAGATACTCTTCAACAACTTTGCCGCCGATGATATGCTCATCAATAATGCGTGTAATCTTCTCCTTGGTCAAGCCGACATACATATGGTGCCCCGGTTCTACCAACATCACAGGTCCAAGCTGACATCGGTTCAGGCATGCGGTTCTCACCGGTTGTACCGTTGCAATTAAACCTTTTTCCATTAAGGTTTGCCCAAGGTGCTGGAACAAATCACGTGTTTCATCATTGACACAACTAGGTTTTGGCATCCCCGGAGGTGAGGATTGTTCACATTTGAAGATATAAAAAGCCGGTTGTGGAATTCCCATTATTTTCCCCTATTTTTGATAAATTTTTTTAACCCCTATATGAAGGTTGCCTATTTTATTCTATTATCTATTAAATTTTTCTTTGATTATATTTCTAATTATCTCTCTGTCGTCAAAAGGAATTTTTTTGCCTGAAATTTCCATATAGGTCTCATCCCCTTTGCCAAGAACCAGCAAAATATCATCCTCTTCCAATGCATCGATTGCCAGGGCAATCGCTCTTTTTCGATCAGCTTCGATCGTGACGTTGGAGCGATCGTCGATGCCTTCGAGAATATCCTCGATGATCTTCATAGGATCTTCGCTGCGTGGATTATCACTTGTGATATAAATCTTTTTCCCGTATCTTTGCGCAATACGCCCCATCAGTTTACGCTTGGAACGATCACGGTCACCACCGGCGCCGAAAACGATTGTCAGCTTTTTCTCTTTCAGCGAATCGAGCACTTTATCCATGCCATCAGGCGTATGCGCAAAATCGACGATAATCAGTGGTCTGTCGGATACCACCTCCATACGTCCGCTCACTCCGGCAAAGTTTTCGACAACATCGCAAATTTCTCTGAGTGAATAATTTGTCAACAGTTTCACAGCCCCGATCGCTGCAATCAAGTTATATAGATTGAAAAAACCATACAGAGGTGAACTGAAACTCTCCTGTTGATCAAAATGACGCAATACCGCGGTAATTCCGTCATTAAGAGAATATGCAGTGACATTGAATGAGGCTGGGACATCGAGTGCATAGGTATAGGTATTTTTAATATTAAAATCGATCTTTTTGGCATCTTTGTTGATCAATTTCAATGTATCATCACTGAAAAAATTACTTTTTACCTGCCAGTAGTTTTCAAATGTTTTGTGATAATCGAGATGATCTCTGGTAATATTGGTAAATACCTTCAGAGAAAACGGTAGTCCTTCGATGCGATTTTGATCAATTGCATGCGAACTTACTTCCATAATGAAAAAATCAGCACCGCACTCTTTTGCTTTTTTCATATTGTACAAAGTCTGCAAAATTGACGGTGTCGTCAATGTTTTCTCTTCCAGACGTTCATCATCGACAAAAAAACCGCGTGTACCCTGCAGTGCGGCATGCTCCCCGAGATCGATCAAAAAAGAGTAAATCGCAGCAGCAGTGGTTGTTTTACCGTTTGTACCGGTAATTCCGATAATCTTTATTTCATGAAGTGCGTAAATATCAAAAAGCTCTTTGGGCGTTAAAATTGCGGGAGGTTGATGCTTTCGTGCATCATCCAGATATTGCCTGTTTTGATCTGTCAGAAGAAAAGCGGTCTTAGTATTACACTCAGATGAGTTATCCGTCACAAAAGGGATATTCTGATAGTTCAGCGGATATTTCAAACTGATTTTTGCTCCATTTCACGCAGCATATTATAAAAAAGTGCATCGTCAGGATAGAGAGACAGAGCCATTTCGATGTAGTTGTATGCCATTTCGTCATAGCCGTTTTCAAGTAGCATCGTAATCAACTCAGCAAAATCCTCTTTTTTATAGATAATAATCTTCGTCGAAAAGATCAGATCCTCCAACGCGCGCTTGACATCTCCCCGGGAAGTGATATGCGCAATGAACTCATCATATAAAATACCGTCGTCAAAAATCGTGATGTGTTCTTCTATTGTCGCAAGAATATTTGCCAGCGTATCTTCCCTTTCGTCGACATTTTGAATGATTCGCTCAAGCGTATGATCGGCATTGTCTGCATCAATCGCCCTGGAAACCTCATAATACTCAAAAAGAGCAATTGCTTCATCCTCTTTTTCAAATGCGAGATCCGCCAGCAAAGCGCCTATTCTTGCCTCTTTGTCGTCAGGGGCTTCTTTCAGTGCCAGAGAGTAGTTCAACAGTGCACGTTTATAATCACGTTTAAAAAAACTGCTGTTTGCAAGCTCTTTGAATTTACTCATTTTCCTTCTTTTTCTGATCTGCGTTTGCGATCTGTTCCATAAAGTGTTCATTGCCTTCAGGAAGATTAATCACTTCCAGTTCCGGGTGTATATCCATACGTAACTGTCTTTCGATGCCGTACTTGAGCGTCTGATTACTTGCCGAACATCCAACACAGGCACCCTGGAGCTGTACAAATACTTTTCCGTTTTTCACGCCGAGCAGTTTCATCCCCCCACCGTCCAGTGCAAGCATCGGTCTGACTTTTTCCAGCGTCTTTTCTACAACCGGAAGCAATTCTTCATCTGTAAACGGAATCATTCATATACCTTGTTTTTTAATCTAACAACTAGTTTTAACACTTTTCTTTTAGTTAATAAATTGTAGCGAAAAAAGTTTAATAGGAAAGAAATATCAATAATATAAGAGAAGAATCGCAGAGGGCGTCACCACCCCCTACAGTTTGAAATTACACAAGTTCGATAAAAGCCATCTCAGCGGCATCACCGCGTCTGATTCTTGTACGAATGATTCGTGTGTAACCGCCGTTTCTGCCTTTGTATTCAGGCGCAATCTCATTAACAAGTTTTTTGGTACTCTCTTTATCCCTGTCTCTTATACACATCTCCGAGC
>WGAE01000184.1 GCA_015489185.1 Campylobacterales bacterium | reverse complement strand
GGTGGTATTTTGGCGAATATTCCTGTCGCGAATCTTGCGGGTGAACACGGGATGCTCGGTATTATCTATAACATGGGTATTGCGAATGAATTTTTCCCGCTGTTGATTTTTATGGGGGTCGGTGCGATGACCGATTTCGGTCCGCTGCTGGCAAATCCCAAAACGGCACTTCTGGGCGGTGCGGCGCAGTTTGGTATTTTCGGTTCGCTGGTCGGTGCGGCGGCATTGGCGCAGGCAGGTATTTTTGACTTTACGATGAAACAGGCTTCCGCGATCAGTATTATCGGAGGGGCGGACGGTCCGACCTCTATCTTTATTGCTACGGAACTGGCACCGGAGCTTCTGGGTGCGATAGCCGTGGCGGCATACTCCTATATGGCACTCGTTCCGGTGATTCAGCCCCCGATCATGAAGGCGTTGACAACAGAAGAAGAGCGTAAGATCAAAATGACAACAACCCGCCAGGTATCGAAACTGGAAAAGATGCTTTTCCCTCTGATTGTACTGGGATTGACAATTTTGGTACTACCGGATGCAACACCGCTGATCGGTGCACTCTGCTTCGGTAATTTCGCTAAAGAGACGGGTGTGGTTGATAGACTTAGCGATACGATGCAAAACGCATTGATCAATATCGTTACGATTTTTCTGGGCTTGGGTGTCGGTTCGAAACTTGCTTCTGACAAATTTCTCGTACCTGAAACGCTGGGTATTATGATGATCGGTCTGATCGCGTTTGCAATCGGTACGGCTGCAGGTGTATTGATGGGCAAAATCATGAACAAATTCTCCAAAGAACCGATCAATCCGCTGATCGGTGCGGCAGGTGTTTCCGCCGTTCCGATGGCTGCAAGGGTAGCAAGCAAAGTGGGACAGGAGTACAACAAGTCCAATATCCTTCTGATGCACGCAATGGGACCGAATGTGGCAGGTGTGATCGGTTCTGCGGTCGCGGCGGGGGTATTGTTATCTATCTTTAAATGATTAAATAATAAGATAAGATTACCGATATAAATGAAGAATCACAAAGAAGCAAGGGATAAACGATGATCACAAAAGCGGATCTTGAGGCGATGGGTATCTACGATGTGAAGAACATCTATTACAATTCCGACTATGATGAATTGTACCGACATGAAGTTGAGCAGGACAAGGAAATGGTTTCCGCAAACGGGGCAGTGATGGTCGATACCGGTATTTTTACCGGTCGCAGTCCCAAAGATAAATATTTTGTCGATCAGCCGCCTTCGAATCAATACATCGCCTGGGGGGACATCAATCAGCCGATCTCCAAAGAGGTTTTTGACGAACTCTATGCAAAAGCGAAAGAGGAGTTTCGCGGCAAAGATATCTATGTCCAGGATCTCTTCTGCGGTGCGAGTGAAAGCAGCAAAAAGAGTATTCGCGTCATTACCGAGATTGCCTGGCAGGCACACTTTGTCAAAAATATGTTCATCCGTCCGACGGAAGAAGAACTGAAAAATTTCAAACCTGACTTTGTACTCTACAATGCCTGTAAAGTAGTGGATGAGGATTGGCAAAAACATGGATTGAACTCCGAAGTGTTTGTTGTTTTTAATATTGAAGAGAATGTCGCAATCATCGGCGGTACCTGGTACGGCGGAGAGATGAAAAAGGGTATCTTTTCGATGATGAACTACTGGCTGCCGCTGGAGGGGAAACTGCCGATGCACTGTTCCGCGAATGTCGGTGAGAAAAACGACACGGCACTCTTTTTCGGACTCTCCGGTACCGGTAAAACGACACTTTCCGCAGATCCGAAACGCAGACTCATCGGTGACGATGAGCACGGCTGGGACGATGAAGGTATTTTTAATTTTGAAGGCGGATGTTACGCCAAATGTATCGGTTTGGATCCCGAAAGCGAACCGGAGATCTATGGTGCGATCAAACGTGACGCGCTGCTTGAAAACGTTGTTGCGGATGAAAACGGTGTCGTCGATTTCAACGATAGTTCCAAAACCGAAAACACCAGAGTCTCCTACCCCATTTATCACATCAAAAATTACGAAAAATCACTGCGCGGTGATCATCCGAAAAACATCATCTTCCTGAGTGCGGATGCTTTCGGCGTGCTTCCGCCTGTCAGCAAACTGACCAAAGAGCAGGCGATGTACTACTTCCTGAGCGGTTATACCGCAAAAGTTGCCGGCACCGAAAGAGGCATTACCGAGCCGGTAGCGACTTTCAGTGCATGTTTTGGAGAAGCTTTTTTGCCGCTTCACCCGACGGTTTATGCCAAGCTACTCGGTGAAAAGATCGAAAAGCACAATGTCAACGTTTATCTCGTCAATACCGGATGGACAGGCGGTGCGTACGGTGTTGGAAAGCGTATGAGTCTCAAAGCGACAAGAGCCTGTATCGATGCGATCATGGACGGTTCGATCCTGGAGAGTGATTACGATACGACCGATATCTTCGGGCTTCATTTCCCGACTTCACTGCCGGGTGTTGATTCGAAGATTTTGAATCCGAAAAATGCGTGGGAAGATAAAAAAGCCTACGAAGAGACGCGTGAGAAACTGGCGCGTATGTTTATCGAAAACTTCAAAAAATATCAGCAGGAGGATGCGGAGTTCGACTATTCGCTTGCAGGTCCAAAACTCTGATTCTTCCGGAAACGGCAGCGATAACGCCGCTGTCGTGCTTCATGAAACCCGCTTTATTTCAGTGAAACATCAAATAAAAAGTATTATAATTTATCAATAATTAATTTAGATTTATAAAAAAGATAATAATAGCTTATATGGGGGGATTTGTATGAAAAAGGTATTGATTCTCGGCGGAGGATTCGCGGGTCTGGAAGCGGCAATTTTTCTTTGTAAATACGGCTTCGATGTGACGCTGATTTCCGAAAGGGAGTATCTCTATATCTATCCCACATCAATCTGGGTACCGACCGGAGAAGCCTCTTTTGACGATGTAAAGCTCTCGCTCAGAGAGTTGCAGTCGATACACGGCTTTGAGTTGATTATCGATACCGTCGAATCGATCAAAAGTGCCCAAAAGCAGGTGTATTGTCAAAACGGAACCTATACTTACGACTATCTTGTCGTTGCAATCGGAAGCGGCAAGATGAAACATAAAGGAATCGAACATACCCTGACGATCTGCGGTGCACCTGAAGAGTCGCTCAGGATGAAAGGGCGTATTGACGCGTTGATCGCACAGGGTGGCGGCAAGATCGCGATGGGCTTTGGCGGAAACCCCAAAGATCCGAGCAACGTCCGGGGCGGTCCGGCGTTCGAGGTACTCTTTAACGTACACCATAAACTTAAAAAACTGGGGATTCGTGACCGTTTTGAGTTGACCTTTTTCGCGCCGATGGCAGAACCCGGAAAACGAATGGGACCTCAGGCGCTGAAAATGATGGATCTCTTTTTCCGCAAACTCGATATCAAAAAACAATTTGGAAAGAAAATTGTTGCATTTGAAAAAGAGGGAATTCGTTTCGAGGATGACATCTTTATCGAGAGTGATTTTACGATGTTCATCGCGGCGGGTAACGGTCATGAAGTCTTTGCAAAGAGTGATTTACCGCTGAATGAAGCGGGATTTGTCAAAATCAACGACTATTGTGAAGTCGAAGGTGTCGAAAATGTCTATGCGATCGGCGACAGTGCGGAGGTACTCGGTCCGCAGTGGAGGGCAAAACAGGGGCACATCGCTGAAGTGATGGCAAGAAACACCGCTTTTAATATTAAAGCCAAAGAGGAGGGCAAGTCGGAGCGAAAAGGGTACAAAGCGCATCTGAATATTTTGTGTGTGATGGATAGCGGAGACGGTGCCGCGTTTGTCTACCGAAACGACAAGCGCGGTATGATGATCCCGATGCCTGTGATCGGGCACTGGCTCAAAAAAGGGTGGGGCTGGTACTACAAAAACTCCAAACGCAACAAAATCCCCAGACTCCCCGGTTTATAATCTTATTTGGCTATAATTCCTCCAAAAAAGCGAGGGAATTATGGCTAAACTTGCAAGCGGTAGGGTGACCGAAAAGAGTTCCGAACTCCTGGATAAATTCAACGCTTCACTCCTTTTTGACAAAAAACTTTACGCCGAAGATATCGAAGGTTCCGTCGCACATGCGACGATGCTTGCAAAACAGGGTATTTTGACAAACGAAGAGCTGGAAGATATTCGAAAAGGGTTGGCGCAGATCAAAGAGGAGATCGAGTCAGATCGCTTTACGTTTGATATCGCCGACGAAGATATCCATATGGCGATCGAAAAGCGGTTGACGGAGATAATCGGCGACACCGGAAAGAAACTTCACACCGCACGCAGCCGAAACGATCAGGTTGCGCTCGATTTTCGTCTCTATGTGCAGAAAAATACACGTAAAATTCAAAACAGACTTTTGAAACTCGAAGCGGTTTTATTGAACATCGCAAAAGCCCATATCGATACACTCCTGCCCGGGATGACCCACCTGCAACACGCCCAGCCGATCAACTTCGCTTACCATATGCTGGCGTATATGAGTATGTTCAAGCGCGATATCGAACGTCTTGAAAGCGCTTATGAACGCAATAATTTCTCTCCGATCGGGTGTGCGGCACTGGCTGGCACCCCTTATAATATCGACCGGCAACAGACATCGAACGCACTCGGTTTCGAAGCGCCGACGATCAACTGTCTCGATACAGTCAGTGATCGTGACTTTGCGCTGGACATTCTCTACAATATCGCCGTGATCATGACCCATATCTCCAGGCTGGCGGAGGAGTTGATCATCTGGTCTAGCAGCGAGTTTAATTTTATCACCCTCAGTGACGCCTACTCGACAAGCAGTTCGATCATGCCGCAGAAAAAAAACCCGGATGTACCGGAGCTTCTTCGGGGGAAAACCGGGCGTGTCTACGGCAATCTGATCGCCCTTTTGACCGTGCTTAAAGGGTTGCCGCTGGCATACAACAAAGATATGCAGGAAGATAAGGAGGGGGTTTTCGACAGCGTGGAGACGGCACTTATATCGATCGAAATTCTCACCGCCGCACTCGATACGATGCAAGTCAACAAAGAGGCGATGGAGAAGGCATGTAAAACCGGACACCTGAGCGCCACCGATCTTGCGGATTATCTGGTCAGCAAATGCGGTATGCCGTTTCGAGACGCCTATAAACTGACCGGAGCGATCGTTGTCGAAGCGCAAAAAATGGAGGTCGATTTGAGTGAAATGCCGTTTGAGATCCTCAAAGCGATGGCGCCGTGTATCGAAGAGGATGTACTCGAATATCTCGATCTGCGCCATTCAATGAATGCCAGAAATTCACAGGGAGGCACGTCAACGGCATCGACTCAGGCGCAGATCGAGCAGTTTGAAAAGTGGTTGCTGGAGTATGCCGCGGTGTAATCACGCACCCAGACGTAAGGGGTGTTTTCGAAAGTGCTGCAGCAACATTCGGTAAAGATCGCGATGGCGGTTGTTGAAGCGAAATTCGCACTCTTTGAGATGTAACAGAGTGTTGTCGGCAGAAATCCCTCTGAATTTTGCAAGTCGCTCGCGACAAAATTGCCAGAACGCGACGGCACGGTCACTTTCTGCATGAGGTGCCAGAGGATAGAGGTGTTTTGTTTGATAGTGGAGCAGGGCATCATATCGGCGTGACAACTCTTTGAAACGCTCTGCGGAATCGTTTTGTTGCAATATTTGCATATACGCTTTGGCGATGGAAACCGGCAACGGTTCGACGGTTAGCCGATAGTCGCGGTGGCGAATACCAAAAAGCTGTGAGACGCCGTTTGTTGCGGGTGTCGGCTGGAAATCGGTATACTTCATGACAATCGACAAACGTATCGCTTTCAGATAGGCATTGATACTGTTTCGACTCAATCCCGTCAGTTCCGAAATCCGGTTTGCCTGCATATCGGTAACGAAATAGCGTAAAATACGACGAAATTGCGCTTCGCTGATACGCGCGCGTGCTACATATCTGTTTTTCATAATATTAATTTAACAAATTAAATCTTTTTGTTAAAGTTTTTAATTTTCCCGGTTTTGGAGGCAAAAGAGTATAGAAAATGAAAATATTATATTTTTACTATAAAAAAGTGCGTATATTTCAGTATTTAGAGTTCAGAAGAAGTTGATCACTTCATAAAGTACATGAAGTATCTGTTACCAATCGTATCAAGAGTGGATGGTCAGAGTGTTTCGAAGTCTTTGAGATCAAAGAGTAGCAGATTTTCCGTCTTCTGTTTGCGCAATTCGTTGCTAAAACCGCTTTTGGAGAAGAGGGCGTAGAAGTCGGGACGTATGTTGCCGCGTTCACATTTCTTCTGGAGTTTGGTGAGGATATTTTTGCTGATGCGCTGATTTTTCCACTTGCATTCGCCTGCAATCACGGTTCCCTTGTCGGTTTTTGCCAGCAGGTCGAGTTCGATGTTTTTATCCCAGTAACTGCCGGTCTCTATAACCGTTTCATCGGTAAAATATTTGCGTATCAGTTCGTTGGAGAGGTTTTCGAACGTGAAACTGATAAATTTATCCAGTTCCCGTGCAATCTGCGCTTCGACCTCCGCAAAATCACCTTTTTGGATCGTCTCCTGCCACGGAACGATGAAAGTGAACCAGAAGCGGGTGAAATTATCCTGAAAGAGAATCTTGTCTTCGATCTGATAGCGTCGCAGCTCTTTTTTGAGGTATCTCCGGGGGATATCGGGAAGCGATTCGCGTGAATACTCTTTGCTGATGACTTCATGTTCGTAAAGCAGTCTGTAAAGCTCTTTGCCGCGCGGTCTGGTGATGTCGTTTTTGTAGATCGAGTGGCTTTTGCGATCCCCCACCGCAATACGAAAGAGCAGGGTTTCGAGGTCGTTTTGTGTTTGTGTGTCGGCAGAGTAGGTAAAGGCTTCATGAAGCTCGTCGTATCGTTCGAGGATATTGTGGCGTATATTTTCCGTCAGCGACTCATAGCGATGGAGCGCCGCCATATCCGCATAGCCGCCGAATACCGAAAAGTAGCCGATACGTTCTGTCATCTCCAGATAGGAGAAATCCCGGTTAAATACGTGCACTTGAACCTTTATGTTGGATTATACAATTGTCTTCTCTGAAAAACTGTTCATTTCACTCAAGCAAGTTACCATTTGTCGCTTCGCGAGCGCATCCAAACCGCACTAAAAAGTGCAAACGCAAGCGCCCCTTCGGGGTTGGGTGCACTTTTTTTGCCTTCGGCAATCGTTCGGTTTGGATGCGCAAATGATAAAGCTTTCGTTCAACAAACAGTTTTTCAGAGGGGTCAATTTAAATTATATCATAATTTATCCCGATCGGGAATCAGTACGGAGCGGTTTCTGTGCTATCAGTAGAGTTTCGTACGAAATTTGTTAGAATAGTCTCTTTTGAAAAAAGAGGATATATCAATGATCTTGATCGATGACAGAGTGGCATTCGGTTTGGATGAAGATCTCTTACAGCCGATCTATGCGTCCCTGACAGACAGAGATGTTGAACTCATCCTGACGGATGATGCAGAGATCCGGCAACTGAATGCTACCTATCGGGGTATTGACAAAGCGACCGATGTGCTCAGTTTTCCGCTGGAAGAGATGCCCGGCGCACCGCTTGGAATGATTGTTATCAGTATCGACAAAGTGCGCGAAAAAGCTACCGAGTTGGGGCATTCGCAAAAAGAGGAGCTGCAACTGCTCTTCATTCACGGATTATTGCATCTGCTCGGATACGATCATGAGAGTGACGAGGGAGAGATGCGACAAAAAGAGGCGGCGCTGATACGTACGTTCGGGCTGCCGGATAGTTTAATCATAAGGAACGGATAGTGGAGTATTTGATATTTGTCGTTTCGATGGCGGCACTGATTTACGGTGCCGATTTTGTGATCGAAGAGTCTGAGAGAATCGCGTTTCATTATAATATTTCGAGTTTTGTCATCGGTGCGACGGTGATTGCGCTGGGAACAAGTTTGCCGGAGATGGCGGCGTCGATTGTCGCGAGTATACACCATAAAAGCGATCTTGCGGTTTCCAACGTTATCGGAAGCAATATCCTCAATATCGCACTGGTGCTGGGGATTGTGTTTATCATCGCCAAAAAGATGATGCCCAAACGCGATATGTTTGCAGACGATAGTGCCTGGGCGCTTTTTCCGATAATGGTCTTTTTGATTGTCGGTTATGACGGTACGATCTCCCGTTTTGAAGGATTTGTCTATGTGGCGAAGATGGGGGCGTATTTGATGTTTCTTTTCAATAATGCCGCGGATGTACTGGAAGAGGAGGTGGACGAATCGCTTGCCAAAGAACCCTTTGACTGGAAAAAGACGGGTATGATGCTCGCTATCGGTTTTGTGCTGGTGATCGGCGGGGCGAACTATGCCGTCGAGAGTGCTTCGCAGATTGCGCGAAGTTTTGGGGTGAGTGAGTGGATTATCGGTCTGTTGTTGGTGGCGTTTGGAACAAGCCTGCCGGAACTGGTGGTCAGCATTCAGGCGGCGAAAAAACGCAACGCCGATATGATCATCGGCAATATTATCGGCAGTAACGTCGCCAATTTTACGATGGTCATCGGTCTTGCCGCGATGGTCAATCCGCTGAAAGTAAGTTTTGAAGAGAACGCGTTCGATATCATGACCGCACTGATTTTGACGGTGATGCTAGTCTTTGTGACCGCCAACAGGCTTTACAATCGATCGACCGGGATCGTCTTTTTACTGATGCTCTCACTGGTGATTGAAAACAGTTTCGTATCGCTGAGGTAATGACTTCATGAAACGTGTCATATCGCTGCTGCTTTTTTGGGGAACGCTTCTTTTTGCCGGACACGTGGAACCGGAAGATCGTTATCTGCACCTGCAATCAAAGCAGATCGAACTGATTGGACCTGAAGTCTATCGTGATCGATTCGCTTCTATTTTGCAACGTGAAGCAAAAGTGCTTAAACGTTACCGCTCGCTTTTTGGATGGTCGCTTGACGATACACTGCGACTGGTACTGGCATCGCCGAAAAACCAGATCGCCAACGCCTTTTCGACCCAGATACCGCTCAATATGCAGGTCGATTATATCGGCGGAAGTTTGATGCCCGACTATTTTGCCACAACTTCCTGGTTGCAAACACTCTTTGTTCATGAAAGCGCGCACAATTTTCAGCTCAATGCCAAAAACAATCCGCTTTCTCGTATCGGGCATCAGGTTTTCAAAAATACACCCGTAGTATGGCTCTATTTCGCGCCGGTTTTCATATTGCCCAATCTGTTGGAATCCAATTTCGTGCTCGAGGGAAATGCGGTTTTAAACGAGTCGCTCTGGGGAAACGGGGGACGACTCTACAACGGTATCTTCAAAGCGATGACCCTTTTGCAGCACAAAGCGGGGTATATTACACCCCAAAGAGTCTACAACGATACCCTCTTTTACCCCTACGGAACGCATCACTATATCGTGGGCGGTTTTTTCCAGCTCTATCTGGCGCGCCGTTACGGGTTACCGAAAGTTGATCACTACTTTCTCGCCTTTTCGGATCAGTGGCTTCCCTTTTTTACCAATAGCGTTAGCCGACGACATTTCGGTAAAGATTTTGAATCACTCATCCGGGAGTTTGATCGGTCGTTGGAAAAAGAGGCTGCACTTTTTCAGCAAAGCAAGGGAGAGGTACTATGCAAATCAAAAAGTGCGATACCGCTTGCATCGGATGCAGAGGAGATTCGATTTCTAATCACGGATGACAGAAGCAAACCGCTGCTTGTGCGACTCGATAAAAAGAGCGGAAAGATGATACGCAAAAAGGGTGCATGGCGTTTGGGTAAAGTGTTCGCCACACC
>WGAE01000183.1 GCA_015489185.1 Campylobacterales bacterium | reverse complement strand
ACACTACCGCCAAAAACAGTCCTATTGTAATCAACATGATAATCTCCCTTTTATAGATCAGCTACAGAGGTTTCCTCTTCCTCTGTATGAACTATATCGACAGTGGTACGAAAATCTGAAGGGGAAAATTGCAAAAAAAGTGCATTTTTTTAAATATATTGAATTTTTTATTCAAGATATTTAATTTTTACAGTCAATTGATGATTATATTCAAGTTTTGCAAATAGTTAAAATTTCAATGAAAAAGTGGTTTTTTTACAATATTTTGATGCATAATAACCGCGACAGCGATTGCATAATCATCGTCATGAGTGATGGAGAGTGCCGTATTTGTAATATTGAAATGCTCAACGATATTTTTGCTTAGTGTAAAACCCGGAGCTCCGTTGGCATCTTTGTAGATACGGATATCGAAAAAGGAACATGTGGACCCGATACCGGTACCGAGTGCCTTAGAGATCGCCTCTTTTGCCGCGAAGAAGCCTGCGGCGGTTTGAGTGGTATGCACCAGAGCGATCTCCTCTTCATGAAGAAACCGTCTGAGTGCTTTTTCGGGATATTTTTGAAGTAGTTTTTCTATTCTTTCGATTTTGACAATATCTATACCGATCATCTCATTTACTGAATCACAAAGTCCGTAAAGAAGACATTGTTGATCTTACCGTCCTTCAATACCGCATTGATATTTGCGACAATCTCGTCTTTGAGATTCTCTTTCCCTTCAATGGTACTGATTTCTTCATACGATTTCGCTGAGAGCGCTTTGATGATAATATCGCGTATCAGCGGTTTTTTACTGTCCAGTTCGGTTGAAAGCTCCTGTTTGTCCATCTCCAGATTGATTGTTGTTTTGAGATATCTGCTGCCGTCTTCACTAAAGAGATTGACGATGAACGGATCGAGTGCGTACATCGGACCGATATTGGTGTAGTCCGATTTACGTATATTGCTTTTGACTGTTGCCGCTGCAGGTGCTGTTTTGGTTGCCGTATCACTCTCCTGTTTTGCCGCTTTGGCATTGTTTGCATCCGCGATGACCGCATCGTCGTCATTGAGCAAAAACCATGCACCCGCTGCGCCGCCGATGAGCATCAATCCCAGCATCACCGCAATGATGATCAGTAAAATATTGGAACCGCCGCTCTTTTTTTCCGCTACCGCTACCTCTTCAGTATTTTGTGTTGCTTCAGCCATGATTATCCTTTCTTTTGTTATGATCTTCCGATATAACACCTGTATTTGGTTATATGCAATATCGTACACTTTCAAAAAAAGTTTATATTTTTCGGTAAAAGTTATATAAAATTTCCGTTTCGGTGCTAAAAAGTAAAGGTTAGTAGTCAATGACAATCATTGAAAATTTTTTTGCGACAATCGGACAAGCATATTTCTGGTTTCTTTCCATATTGAAAGCACTCGGAGATTTTGCAATTTTCGAATGGCATCTCCTGCCGCTGTATGTGACCAGACCCTACCGAATCAAAGAGTCGCTCCAGCAAATTGTGATTGCCGGTATCGGTTCTGCGGGTGTCATTATTTTGACCGGAACTTTTACCGGGATGGTCGAAGCGGTGCAGCTTTATCAGGGGTTTCATGAATTCGGCGCGGAAAATCTGATGGGGTATCCGATTTTTATTTCTATTTTTCGCGAGCTGGGACCTGTTTTTGCCGGATTGATGCTGACTTCACGCGCTATTTCCGCTATGGCGGCGGAGCTGGGAACGATGCGGGTAACCGAGCAGATCGATGCGCTCGATACGCTGGCGGTCAATTCCAAAAAGTATCTGATTATACCGCGTGTCATTGCTACGACGATTTCTTTGCCGCTTTTGATTATTCTCTTTGACAGTTTCGGTGCAATGAGCGCTTATCTTATTTCAGTTTATGCGCTCGAAGTCAACCGCACCGAATTTTTGAATACAATCAATATGTACCTTGATTTGAGCGATATTTTGACCGGTGTGCTCAAAGGGTTTGTTTTCGGTTTTCTGGTCGGCTCGATCGGTACCTATATCGGTTATAATGCCGGAGGCGGTGCGAGAGGTGTCGGTGAAGCGACGACCAACGCGGTGGTACTGGGGTCGATTACGGTTTTCGTGATGGACTATTTTCTCTCTTCACTCTTTCTTATACTGGGATGGTAGCGATGGAAAAATTGAGTGTATTGCTTGAATTTGCGATGTTCCCGACTTCGGATGATTGTCGGGAAGGGGCTGGGGTATCGAAACAGGTAAGTAAGATCGTGCAGATGATCGATCAGAGCGGATACCCTTACAAACTGACTCCTATGGGAACGATCGTCGAAACAAATACAATTCATGAAGCGCTTCGGTTGATCGAAGAGGCGTATGCCTGCCTGAGTGATTGTGAGCGGGTCTATTCGACACTGAAATTTGATATCCGAAAAGGAAAATCGAACAGACTGAAACAGAAGATCGCGTCGGTCGAGTCCAAAATAGGTCCGGTATCTAAATAGCGGAGGTTTTTGACCGATTTCGTTCATGAAGTCTATTTTGTAATGTAAGGAAAAGGTTTATGAGTAAAGTCGTTGTCTATATCTACAATTTTGCGCTCTTTTTGCACAATCTCAAAATCCCGGTTTTGCCGAAGTTGATCAATATCGTTTTCGTGCGTTTGCTCTTTGGTTGTCAAGTCTCTTTGGGGGCGAAACTCGGAAAAGGGACGGTACTTGGGTACGGCGGTCTTGGGATCGTCATTCACGATCGTGCCGTTTTGGGTGAAAATGTGATGGTCGGAGCAGGCGTGACGATCGGTGGAACGTCACATATTTACGAAGTTCCCGTTATCGGAGACAATACCATGATCGCTCCCGGGGCGAAAATACTGGGACCTGTCAAAGTGGGCAAAAATTGTGTGATCGGTGCAAATGCGGTGGTGCTTAAAGATGTACCGGATAACTGCGTTGTGGGCGGTGTGCCCGCAAAAATTCTCAAAGAGAATATCGATATTACGAAATATCGCTGAGATCACCTTCCCACGGATGCCACTCATACGGCTCATCCGGGGCGGGAAAGCCGTCTAGCATCTGTTGCGGTTTAAATCTGGGTTTGTAGGCAAACGCTTTGCACCCGTCGACCCAGTACCCCAGATAAATCCATTTGAGATTTAAAATTTTTGCCAGTTCGATCTGATAGAGTAGCGAGAAGGTTCCCGGTGAATACCAGGCGTAGTCGGGATCGTAATAGAAGTAGATGGCACTGATACCGTCATCGACAATATCAATCAGATCCACTCCGATCAGTTTATCGTCACGAACGTACAATACCTCTTTGCCGAAATCGTAAGCGCCTTCGACGAAATTTTCCCTGTATTCTCTGTAACTGATCCCTTTTTGACGCCATCCGTCTTTTTCCGATTTGTAGCTGTGGTATTTGTTATAAAGATCGATGTGCATTTGGGTCATTGTCGGTTTCTGAATGATGATACGCGTATCTTTATTGCGTTTCATCGCTTTTTTCTGTGAGCGACTCGGCTTGAAATTTTCAACATCGATACGCAAACTTTTACACGCGTTGCATCCGTTACAGATAGGGTGAAAATAGTATCTGCCGAATCGTCGCCATCCCCGTTGTACGACTGCGGTATTGAACGCCTGTGAAGATTCGAGGACATATTTGTAAAACATACGTACTTTCTTGTCGGGAAGGTACGCACACTCATAGTCGAGCATACAAAAATCGGTCGATGGCGGATTGAGCAGATTCTTTTCGTTTTGCATGGAGATATTGTAACACAGATTTATTGTTTTAGGAAGGAAAAGCGGGAAGATTTTTCTTCCCGCGGAGATTTATTTTGTTTCTGTTTCGCCACTGAGCATTTTTTTTGCCGCATCCGCTGCCGCGGCGCCTGCCTCTTTGACACTTTCGACGGTTTTTTTTGCCGTTTCAGCTACTTTACCCGCAGCCTCCTGCGCTGTTTCGGTTGCTTTTTCTACACCTTGTGCGGCACTCTCTTTTGCCGCTTCGACCGCTTCAGCCGCTTTTTGAGTCACATTTGTTTCCGAGTCGGTGTTTTCGGAAGCAGGTGCACTTTGTGTATCTTCCGGTTGAGAAGCTTTCTCTGCATTGTCAGATTCAGACGTCTCCGGTTGTTTAGGCGTCTCCTTCTTCGCTTTTTCTTCTTGTTTCTCCTCTTCTGTCGATGCTTTCTCTTCCGTATCGGATGTTTCGGTTGCTTCTTCAGAAGCGTTCTCTTTCAACTCTTCGATCTCATCGTTGAGGTCGTCGATCTGATTGCTAAGGTCAAGCACTCTTTCATTATTTGCACCATGTTTGTAAACCAGTTCGCCTCCCTCTTTACCCTGGTAGAAAACCGCGCCGACAAAACCGATCAGAACAAGCATATAGATCAGTTTCATCCACCAGGTACGCAGTGCAGCCGCGAAAAGTTTCAGGAAGAAAACAACGACTGAACCGAGCATCAGATAGATACCGATAAGTTTATGCTCCTTGAGATCCGCCTGCCCCTCCGGTGTCAAAAGATCCCAGGCTTCGGAACCGTCCGTTTTTCCGGTGACAAAAGCGCCGAAAAAGACGATGATTAGCAAAATATAGAAAATGACAGTTGTTACCGTTAATCCTTTCCGTTTCATGAAGAGATTGATAATCTCCAGAATCAGGATGAAGACGGGAAGTACGATCGCAAAATGCACCAGCGGAGGGTGCAAGAGTACGGGAATATCGAACCCGAAGTTGGGCAACGGAATGTCAAAAGCCGGTAAGTTCATTTCATTCTCCTTACAGAATAATTTTTTGTTATAGTAGCTAAAAATGATTTAGAACGTATTAAAGTATTGAAATAGTTAATTATATTTTGAATTGTTTTCGTTTCTGTATGAGTCTGACCGCTTCATGTACGGCATTGATGTAACTTAGTGTCGACGGATTTTTTCGTTTATAGGCGATATCGAATGCGGTTCCGTGATCGGGGGAAGTGCGTATGACAGGCAAATTGAGCGAGACATTGACGCCTTCATCAAAATAGAGGGTTTTGACAGGGATCAGTCCCTGATCATGATACATACAGACATAGTAGCGGATATGTTCGCGCATGCGCGGCGTAAATGCGGTATCGGGCACGAGCGGACCGATGAAGACTTTTTCGAGCAACGTATCGTTTGCAATCTGAATCGCTGCTTCGATGATCTCCTCTTCGTTTCCCAAAAGACCGTGGTCGCCCGCATGTGGATTGAGTCCCAGTACACCGATCTTTTCCTCTTTGATTTCATGATAGAGGGTAATCAAAAAATTGCTCAGCGGTTCGAGTGCAATTTTTGCAGGCACATCTTTGAGCGGAATATGATGGGTAAAAAGGGCGGTAAAGAGTTTGGGGGTACCGATCATCATGATCGCCTCTTTCTCAAAAATTGCATCGAGCGCCTCCGTATGTCCTTTGTACGGTATGCCCGCCAGTTCCCACGCTTTTTTGTGGATAGGAAGCGTGGTGACCGCATCGACCTTGTCTGTTTTTGCCATTTCGACCGCGGTGTGAAATGAAGCGTAGGCGTAGGCGCCGCTTTTTGCACAGAGCTCTCCCGGTGTGATTGTAAATGTTTCGGCGTCAGGTGCGTGGCAGATGAAATCTTCGGGAAGAGGCAGAGAGAGCAGATCGGTAGCTTGTTTCAGCATCGTTTGATCGATGATATAGACCGGACGGCAGATTTTTTTGATTTCATGATGTGCACGCAGGGCGATTTCGATACCGATGCCGTTGAGGTCTCCGATACTGACGGCAATCTTCATGAAATCAACTTTTTCATATTTGCGACCGCTTTTTCGAAACCGTCGAACACACTGCGTGCGATAATACTTTGACCGATATTAAGCTCTTCGATACCCTCAATGGCGACAATCGCTTTGACGTTTTGGTAATTAAGACCATGTCCGGCGGCAACTTTCAGTCCAAATTCATCCGCCTCTTCGGTGGCGTTACGTAGCTCATCCAGTGCCTTCTGGAGTAACTTTTTGAGTTTGCTGCGTTCGAGTTCGAGTGTTTTGATTGAGTGTCTGGTGCGTGAAAGGTTGGAGTAGAGCATCGCGAAAATATTGGCGTAGCTGCCGGTATGCAGTTCCACCCATTCCGCTCCGATCGTTTTTGCCGCGCGTACCGCTTCGATCGTCGGATCGATAAAGAGCGATGTTTCGATCTCTCTGGCTTTGAGGTAGTGAACGGCTTTATCGAGGTTGGCGAAATTGGGTTCATGCATATCAAGCCCTCCCTCGGTCGTGACCTCTTCGCGTTTTTCAGGTACGAATGTTGCGCGGTGTGGTTTGAGTTCGGCGACGATTTCGACAATGTCGGGATCGACGGAGCATTCGAGGTTGACGGGAAGCGGAGAGTTTTCGACGATTCTGCGTACGTCATCTTCGTTGATGTGTCGTCTGTCTTCACGCAGGTGGATCGTGATCTGGTCCGCTCCGGCACGCTGGGCGAGGTAGACAGCCTGGAGGGGGTCTGGATCGTTGACTTTTCTGGCTTCTCTGAGAACTGCGATGTGGTCTATATTGACTCCAAGTAACATTTTGCTAACCTTTTGTCTGTTTTTTACTGTTTCGATTCTATTTATGTATAGTAGATATTAGAGAATCGGATGTTTTAGATTTTAACAATAGCAATACCAAAAAACATTATAATGTGGGGGAGCATTATATCATGATAGCTTGTGATTTAGGGTCAAATACACTGCGTGCGGTGCAAATGGATTGTAACCGTCTGGAACGGGTGCGGGAGTTTGAGAGGATTGTCAAGACGGCAGAGGGGATCGAGACGGACGGTTGTATCAGTGAAGCGGCGCAACAACGTGTCATCAATGCAATCAATGCATGTCGGGAAGAGTTCGATTTTTCCGAAGGTTACAAAGCGGTTGCCACGGCTGCGATTCGCTTTGCCCGAAACGGTCGGGAGGTATTGGAGCGTATCGCTGCGCAAACGGGAGTTATTTTTGAGGTGATCGACGGGGAGCAGGAAGCGGAATATACCCGTGCGGGAGTCGAAAACAGAATGCAGAAACTCGGATACGATACCGAAAGTTACGTTTTGCTCGATCTGGGCGGCGGATCGAGTGAAGTTATCTTGCGAAACAAAGAGAAGACCTTTTCGAAAAGTTTTCCCGTCGGTATTGTGACGATGGTCGAAAAATATGGACTGGATCGACTCGAAGAGGGCATTTCGCAAATGCGTGAAGAGATAGGCAAATTTGCCCAAACACTCAATTTCAAACCGGCGGTTTTTATCGGTGCGTCCGGGACGCCGACGACCATTGCCGCATTTTGTCAGGGGATGGACTATGTGCATTACGATTATCGCAAAGTCAACGGTTTCAGACTTACGTTACTGCAGATGGAGGAAGCGCTGGAACGGTTGCTGGCATTGCCCGGAAGTGAACGGGAGCGCTGGGTTGGTGTCGGGCGGGACGATCTGATTATCGCAGGGGTTAAAATTTTGATGGAGATTGTACGCAGTTTCGGTTTTGAAGAGATTTTGGTGATTGACGACGGACTAAGAGAAGGGGTGGCGATTACGGAGTGCAAAAAGCGACTCAGCTGAAATTTACATAGAATAGAATAAAATATTTAATTATTTTAAGTTAAATCAAATTTTAAAGATAACGGATACGATGCACAAAACGTTCATACAAGCTTTCTTCCTGCTTCTACTTCTTATTTCCGGCGCATTTGCTAACTGGGTTGACGATCTGGGAGAAATCCAGTCCAAACACGTTGCACGACAGAGTTATATGCGCGGGTTGCTACTGGGGCAGACATACGGTGTGTACAATGTAAGCGACCTACGATCAAAAGCGCTTGTTTTCAAATTTTACGAACAACGGGATTTCAGAACCTTCTGGTACAACGGTATGAACGAACCCGATCTTTCGGTGGTCGATATGATCGCCGCGATCAAACGGGCGCGTAATGAAGGTCTCGATCCGGAAGATTACCATCTGGCGGACATCGACGCCCTCTACGATGAAGTACAGGACGGTACCTTCTATACGCAAAAAGAGTACAACCTGGCGACCATCACACTGGATGTGATGCTGACGGACGCGTTTTTGTCTCTGGCGCACGATCTCTATGAAGGGTTGATTGACTATCAACTTTTTCAGCGAAAACTGCACCGTCTTGCGGAAGCGCGGGAGATCAAATATGTCTGGGACACCCCCTTTAAAAAGGTCGATTATATTGGACTGCTCAAAAAAATCGGCCAAAACGGTCAGGTCGAAGAGGCACTTTATTCGCTGGTGACGAAAAATCCGCTCTATCACAATTTACTGGATGCATACAATCGTTATAAAATCATCGTTGCGGACGGTGGATTTGTACAGATCCCGAGAGTAACACTGAAACTTGGAAGTAAAGGGCATGCGGTCAAATTACTGGCGAAACGGCTCTTTCAAAGCGATGATCTCGAATATTACGACGAAGAGTATACCGTTTTTGACAAACAGTTGCAGGATGCACTCAAGCACTTTCAAAGACGTATGGGGCTTTGGGTTTCGGGTATGCTGGACAGACGTACCAGAAAAGCGTTGAATGTTCCGGCACATGAACGTTTGAAGATTATCAAACTCAATCTTGAACGTGCGCGCTGGGAAAAGGAAACTATGGATTGTAGTTGTGTTTTTGTTAATATCCCTGCATTTATGATGTATTTTCTCGAAAACGGTGAAATTGCGCTTAAAATGCGTGTCGTTGTCGGGAAAAAAACCAATCCCACACCGATTTTCAAAGCGTATATGTCCTATGTTGTGCTCAATCCTACCTGGAGTGTGCCGCAGTCGATCGTGAAAAAAGAGATGCTTAAACGTCTGCAGGAAGATCCCGATTATCTCTATACACGTCATTTCAAGGCGTATGACGGCTGGTCCAAAAATCGCAAAGAGATCGATCCTTTCGAGATTGACTGGTACCAGTATGATGAAAACAGTGATTTGCCGTTTAACTTTGTCAAGCAGCCGGGCGCGGGTAACCCGCTGGGTAAAGTGAAGTTTATGTTTCCAAATCGATATGCGGTCTATATGCATGATACAAACGAAAAAAAGCTTTTTAAAAGAAGCGTGCGTGCTTTTAGTCACGGTTGTATTCGTCTGCAAAATCCGCAAAAGATGCTGGAATTCGTAGCGGACAATTTTATGGATCAGCCGTACGAATCCATTAAGCAACTTATGAACAAGAAAAAAGATCCTACATCACTTAATTTGACAGAGAAGATTCCTGTCTACATACGTTACTATACCAGTTGGGTTAATGAAGAGGGAGTCAATTTCCGCAGCGATATCTACGGATATGATAAAATAATGTTCAGTTTAATGCATTAAAATTAACTTTGTTAAGCTTTATTTATGTAATTAGTTTACTTTTTGATTATTTCGTTTACTATTCTGTGATACAATTTCATTGAAATTTTTTGAAAAAGCCCTTGGTTGGGGGGCAAAAGAGGAGAACTTTTGGATACTGAAATATTTAGCGATGCTAAGAATATGGAAGTTTCGAGAAGGTGTTTTTTAAAGAAGACTGCGCTTCTGACGACAGGAGCGATCGTAACACAGGCTGAGCTCTTCGGGAGTACGGAGGCGGAAAAAGCCCTGAAATTGAGGGCGGTTCACCAGGCAAAAGATTACTATGCCGAATTCTTCGAAAACAACTGCTACAAAATCAGCGGTCTGTTTACTATCAACAAAGCTTTCATGGATACCAGAGCGCGTGAGATGACGCGTATTGATATTGATCTAATCAATCTGCTTTATGAAATCAATCTGCGGGTAGGACTGGAGAAGAAGTTCAACATCATTTCCGGTTACAGAAGTCCGCAGACCAACGCCTGGCTAAGACATCAGCTGGGTGGGCGAAATGTTGCCAAGAACAGTTATCATATCAAAGGGATGGCGGTCGATATCAATGTCGACGGTGTACCGTTGCATAAACTCAAGGAGATTGCGCTCAGTCTCAAACGTGGCGGTGTCGGATACTATCCGAAAAAAGGGTTTATTCACGTCGATGTGGGTCCGGTACGCTACTGGAGACGCTGAAGTCTCCGGTACCGGATTAACGCTGTTGCAAAATATCGTAATCTTCCGGTATAGTGTATCGGAATCTATTTTGCGGTATTTTAGTATTTATTTTTTGGTGTGAAAAGAGGATTTGCACACGGTTGTGCAGTTCGTCCGTATAAGTGATTTTACTCGGTTCTTTTCCTGTAAAAGTGATTGTATAACGTATTTTATTGAACGTTGTGACATATTTCTCTTTCCCGATCTTTTTTGCTTGCTTCAACAGAGTTAAAATATTTGGCACTTTATCCAGTTTTGCGAAAATCGCCTGTTCCAGTTCCGGTTCTAGAATGACGACTTTCCCGTTTGTGTAGTAGATCTTTTTATTAACGGGTGAAGTATAAATCCAAACCGCCTGATTGTTTGTTTTTTGTGCGAAAAGTTTACCTTTGTAGGTGATACGGGCGTTTTGCTCATTGACGATCGTTTGCGTAAAGTCGGATGCAAAACTTTGCAGGTTGGCCGTGACATCGGCACGTATTGTTTCGCTTAATAGAAGTAGAAATAAAAATACTTTTTTTTT
>WGAE01000182.1 GCA_015489185.1 Campylobacterales bacterium | reverse complement strand
TTAAAGAAAATTCATATCTCTGATCAAGGAAGAAGGGTGGCACTACTGGACATATTCAAGTCGTCCGCACAGGCCGAAACAGCGCAGGAAGATCGTGCGGGCAGGACGTTTGAGAACGTTATACTTTACAGTGACAATGTCGCGAACGACCTTGCAAAAGTCGCAGCGAAATACAATCTGAATCCCAAACAGCTCGATTTTCGTATTTTGGCCTATAAGACATTATATAAACGCAAAGATGCTCCCAAATATAACGAACTGACTCTTCTTGAACAGGAGAAATTCTTTACCGAAGAGAATCTGCGCAACCCGAACATCCAAATTACTCAAAAGATCAAAATCGAGATATTTCCGCGCACCAAAGCCAACCGTTTCCCAATTAAAATGTCGATGGGCGGCAATGCTAACCTGACGAAAGTGGTACTGAAAATTCCCGCGCAGGAGAGTATTACATACGATCCGGAACTACACAGCAGGCTTGTCGCACAGATTGATGTACGTAAAGCGCGGCTTGGATTGTTGATCGGTTTTATGCACCAGAAATCGCTTGAAGAGATCAAAACAGTCATCTCCGATATACAGGTAAACGGTAAAATTTCCAAAGAGTATCTGATTACCGTCTGCGAAGGTTTGCCTCCTGTCGATCAGAGTAACGGTGAACTGATATTGCACTATCTCAACCGAACTGATGAAGAGGATACGCTTGAAGAGGAATCACGCGTCGATCACGCCAAACGTGATTTCATGCATACGGTGAAAGAGGGGGAATTGGTGATCGAAGTGCGGCGCTACCAGGAAGGAAGGGCAGGGCGCAACTGTAAAGGGGAGGTGCTCCCCTTTTCAAAGGCAGAACTCTCCGGCGAAACAGAGATCAGTGTCAGTGAAGATTTCAGAGTTGAAGAGACAGAGGATGCGGTTTATTATTATGCGCTACGTAGCGGTTTTGTGCATCGGGACGAGTCGAATCGTTTTGAAATCAGCGATGAGTTGTGTGTCGATGAAGTGAGTTTCCGCTCCACCGGCTCAATCGAAACATCCGAAGAGGATCCCGACATCAAAATCAATATCGAATCTTCGGATATTATGCGTGATGCGATCGGGCAAGGGGTCAAGGTCGAAACGAGTGAAGTGCGCACAACCGGAAATATGGGCAGCGGAGCGGAGGTGATTGCCAAAAAGGTCGAAATCGGCGGACAGACCCACCAGACGGCGAAAATTTTCGCTGACGATGTGGCGGTACACCTGCATAAAGGGTATATCGAAGCGAAAGTTGCACATATCAACATTCTCGAAAACGGCAAGGTTGAGGCGGAAAAGGTCTATGTCGAAAAGATGTCCGGCGGTGAAATCATAGCACGGGAAGTCTACATTAAAGAGGTGCTTTCCAATGTCGTGGTCAATGCCGCCGAATATATCGAGATCGAACTGCTCAACGGAAACGGCAACAAATTCATCATCGATCCCAAATGTATGAAAGATTTCAAAGAACGTGTCGAGCAGGTTGAAGCCGATATCGAGGCGATGAAAGAGACGATCAAGCAAAAAACCAAAAAGATCAAAGTGTTGCGCCGTAAAATTCAGAATGATCAGGAAAATGTGCGCCAGATCAATGAAACCGTGGCTTCTTTGAAACAGCGCGGCGCACCGGTACCGGTATCACTGATCAACAAACTCAAATCGCATCAGGAAAATATTAAAGAGCACAATTTATTATTAAAAGAGTTAAAAGATGATAAAATGGCGCTCGAAAAACTCGAGGCGGATTTACGTGAATTGATCAATGCCGTCTTCAGGGCAAAAGTGGTCAATCGTTCCGTATGGAAAGAGTTTAACGAAGTGAAATTCAAAGTCGTTGAACCGCCGGTGGAGGTCTCGCATCTGTTTGTCGACGGTGAAATGAGTGAAGAGATCACTATCAAATCGATGGAAGACGGTAAATACGTACTTGAGCGAAAACAGTAAATTTTATCGTATCGCATAAGGAAAACAGATCGTATGATTGTCGCTATTGAAGGCGAAGTGGTGCATAAAGAGCCCACCGCTCTGCATATCAAACTTCCCGGCGGACTCACCTATCTTGTCCATATCTCTCTGAACTGCGCGGCTGCGATTGAGAGTCGTAACGTACGCCTTTATACGACGCAAATCTTCAAAGAGGATAGCCAAAATCTCTACGGCTTTATGGAGCGCGACGAAAAGTTGATGTTCGACAGATTGATCAAGATTACGGGTATCGGTCCGAGTACCGCGCTTGCTGTCTGCTCGACCTTTACGCCGCAAAGCTTTGCACAGGCGGTAGCCGCGCAGGATGTTACCGCGATCAAATCGGTACCCGGTATCGGACCCAAGAGTGCAAAGCGATTGCTTGTCGAACTGGGAGACTTTACGCTCGAAACGACCGATGAGGGCTCGGGTGCCGTAAGAAAAGAGGCGCAGATGGCGCTGGAGAGTCTGGGATTCAAAAAAGAGCGTATTCAAAAAGTGCTTGCTTCATGTCAGTCTGAAACAACGGCGGATTTGGTCAAAGAGGCACTGAAAAAATTAGCATAAAGGATAAGCCTGTGAATTTTGCAATTCTTTTCGGCGGAATGAGTTATGAACATGAGATTAGTATCGTCAGCGCGATTGCACTCAAAAAGGTGTTGCACTCGACACCGATCTTTATCTTTTGCGACGCGCAGCGGGAGTTTTATCTGATTCCTGCCGAAAAGATGCGCGCGAAACTTTTCAGTAGCGGGGCGTATCGCAAAGAGACGAAACTGGAACTCAAACAGGGCGGTTTTTACCGCAGGGTGCTGATGAAAGAGAAACCTGTGCACTTTGACGTGTTGATTAATCTCATTCACGGGGGTGACGGTGAGGACGGAAAGATGGCTTCGCTGCTTACCTTCTTCAGTATTCCTTTTATCGGTCCGCGTCTGGAAGCGAGTGTGCTGAGTTTCAACAAACTTTTTACGAAATGGTATGCCGCTTCATGCGGTGTTGAAGTGCTCGAATATGAAGTGTTGCACCGTGGTTCGTACGATGTCAAAACCCCTTATCCTTACATCGTCAAGCCACTCAGACTCGGCAGTTCGATTGGTGTAAGTATCGTCAGGGAGGAGAAAGAGCGAGATTATGCGCTCGATGTCGCATATGAATTTGACGATGCGGTTTTGATTGAGCCGTTTATTGAGGGGGTCAAAGAGTACAATCTGGCGGGATGCAAAGCGGATGACTTTATCTTTTCGATTATCGAAGAGCCGCAAAAAGAGCAGTTTCTCGATTTTGAAAAGAAGTATCTCGATTTTTCACGCACCGACAGAGTCCAGGAAGCTTCTGTGGATACAGCGCTGCAAAAGGCACTTCATGAAGCATTCAAACGCATTTACGAGCCGCTTTTTGCCGGCGCGCTGATTCGCTGCGATTTTTTTGTCATCGATGATCGTATCTATCTCAACGAGATCAATCCGATTCCCGGCAGTTACGCAAATTATCTCTTTGAAGATTTTAACGCGGTGATCTCGGCACTGGCAAAACATCTGCCCAAAGAGGCGAAGATTCCTGTCGAATATCACTATATCCACTCGATTCAGCAGGCAAAAGGGAAATAATCACACTTCGCTCTCATCCGTTTTCGCTTCGGATGTTGCCTCCTCTTCGGTCGTTTCATTCGCTTGCTTTTGCATTTGATCGGGCTCTTTTTCAATCAGTACTTTATAGGGACCGATCGAACCTTCGATCTTACCGCCCTGATTGGAGATATTTTTGACAAAAATGCCCCCTTTGACGGTTGCCGATTCGGTCATCGAAAGCAGTTCACAGGCGATATTTCCCTCAAATGTTCCGTTGACTTCGATCTCTCTTGCCTGAATCGTATCGGTAACGTATCCGTCCGTGTCGATGACGACGGTATCGCTTTCGATTTGCCCTTCGATACGGCCGTGTACGATCAGATGTTTGGTTTCGATACTGCTTTGCAGTGTCGCATGACGCATCACTTCGAGTCGCTCACAGAGGATCTTCCCGCTGATTTTTCCGCTGCAGAGAATATCGGGTGCTTCGATGTTGCCTTCAATGAGTCCGTTTGCGGAGACGATGACATGGTTGGTAACATGGATGTCTCCCCGTATCGTTCCGTCTATCGTGATCGTGTCGATTCCTTCGATATTCCCCTCGATCGTCATTCCTTTGGTGATGATCGTCGCCCCCTGTGTACTCTCTTTGCGCGGGGCTTTGCTTGCTGTTGCGGATGCAGTCGCATTTTTGAGCGTTACGTCGTTTGTCTTTCTTTTTGAACCGAATATCGCCATATTTACTCCTTTCCTTTTATTGGATGGTTTGCATTTTGACCCGTCTTTTGATCAGATCGATCAATCCCGACCACTCCACTACACTACTGCGTGCGACGATGGCATGAATGGTGGATGGATTGTTCGTCAGAAACGGTCTTGGATTGATCCACTTGTTCAGATAACGGATTTCGTAGTGCAGATGCGGTCCCGTACTGCGTCCGCTGTTTCCGGTATAGGCGATCAAATCTCCCTTCTTGACATACTGCCCTTCATGTACGGCAAAACCGTTGAGATGGCCGTATGCGGTTTTAAATCCGTAAAAGTGATCCAGCAATAAAAAGTTACCGTATCCGTTCTTTTTTTGTGCAAAGGTCACGACACCGTCGGCCGGTGCGTAAACGGCTGTACCCGTCGGCGCCGCCAGATCGATTCCGAAATGAAATTCGCGCCGCTTCGTGATCGGATGCATCCGCTCGCCGTAATAACTGGTGATACGAATTTTTCGAAGCGGCGACATACTGGGTATGCTGTTGTTCAGTAAGGTGATCTGAGCGGTTGTGAGCTTCTCTTTGATCAGTTTTGTCAGTTTTTCCAGACGCGCTTTTTCGTATGCGGCGACGGCGTTCTTCTTCTCCTCTTCGATTTTACGCAACGCCTGTTCTCTCGTTTCCCGGACACGATCGAGATAGGAAG
>WGAE01000181.1 GCA_015489185.1 Campylobacterales bacterium | reverse complement strand
ATGATGAATTGTGCGCAGCGATAACGTTTGCCGGTTCCCATTTTACTGGTGATGTTTTTGACAGTCATCAGCCCGTGCATTTGCTTTTCAATGATCTGTTTGGACATATAAAGCCCAATGCCTGTACCGGTCGATTTGTGCTTGGTCGTAAAGTAGGGTTCGAAGATACGATCGATAATGTGCTCTTCGATCCCTCCGCCGTTATCAATAAACGAGATCATGACAAAAGGTTCCGGACGGTTTTTCTTCTCAACTTTGATCAGAATTTTGCGCTCTTTTTGGATGTTGCGCTGTTTGAAATTGTCTCTGGCGTTATTCAAAAGGTTCAAAATCACTTGTGAAAATTCGTTGGAGTAACCGTAGACTCTGATCTCCTCTTTTGCAATGAGGCGAATGTCAATATGCTCATCTTTACAGAAAAATTCTACCAGGTCGAGTGTCTCGCGAAGCGTTTTGACGACACCGAAATATTCACGCTCTTTGTGTGGGCTGAAAAAGTTTTTAAAATCTTCGATCGTGTTGGACATCTGGTTTGCGAGTCTCAGTCCTTCGGCAACTTGTTTGTCGATAAACTCCTGCGTCAGGTTGCCGCTCATACTCTTGACGCCGAAACTCTGAATCAGCACCGTCAGGGCATTGAGCGGTTGACGCCATTGATGGGCGATGTTACCGATCATCTCACCCATTGCGGCAAGGCGTGCGTGCTGGTACATGATCTGATCTTTTTCACGGTTTTTGATGACTTCCTTGTTGACTTTATATTCGAGTTGTTGTGCCAGCTCCTGATAATCTTTGGTTTTTCGTGTGACGATATCGGAAAGACCGTAGATCAATTTTTTGATACTGTCATAAATGGAGTAGGCAAGTGTTCCCGAAAGAAGCAGAATTAAAAAGATCATCAATGCTGTACTGATAATCGTTCCGTAATAGTGTTCATGAATATGTGCCATACTTTTTTGAATATCAGCAAATCTAGTTCTGACAATATGGTTGATACGATCACTCAGGTGAAAAAGGTTTCGCTCAATTTGCAATTTATCCTCTTTGCCAAACGTGTCAGTTTCTCCGTTTTCGAGTCTTTGCCCCACGTCTTTTAGACTGTTTTGTAACTTTTTAAGAGAAGATGAGAGCTTTTCGGCATCTTCAGGCGCAATTTTTTCAATCTCGGAGAGGGTTCGACCCAGATTAAGGTTTTTATCCTGAAGATAAAGAATCAAATGTGAATAATCTGTGACATTGTGATCGATTCCGTCTACTCTTTTGAGCAGATTTGCAAGATCGTTTGTTTGCATGCTATGCAACAGTCTGATTTCATGAAGCACATTTTCATAAACGTGCTCTGCTTCAGATTTGATATTATAGAGTCCAAAATGGACCATTGCCCCCAGAAAGAGCATGCCGAAGGTTGATATCAACAATAAAAAGAAGGATTTTTTAGCAATAGAAAGCTTCGCTAAAAAATTTTTCGTAAGTTGCATCATCAAAGTGAATTCCTTTTCCGGTCCCTTCCTGGGTAATATTATTCAAATATCGGAAAATAGAATTTTTCTTTTAACGCAAAAGGGGAAGAAAATTGTGGAAAAATCGTGAATAAAAATTTATGATAAAATATACTGTATGTTATAACAACAGGATCAAAATTATCTGCTTTTTATGGTACAATCGTTTTATGAAAATTTTCCAAAAAAGTTTCAGACTCCCTCCGATGTCGAGGGGATTTCATCTAATAGACAATAGTGTTCATGAAGTGTTTCGTACGCTTGGTCCGGTTGAGACGGGGATGCTGCATCTTTTTTTAAAACACACCAGCGCCTCTTTGGTTCTTGGCGAAAATGCGGATCCTACCGTGCGCAGTGATCTGGAACATTTTTTTAGCGAACTTGCGGACAATAAACCGTGGTTTTTGCATACGCTGGAAGGAGCGGACGATATGCCGGCACACATTAAATCGGTTTTGATCGGTACCTCGTTGACGGTTCCGATTACAAACGGCAGGATGAATCTGGGAACGTGGCAGGGATTTTATCTGTGTGAGCATCGTGACCATGCCGGAAGCAGAGAGATCGTGATGACATTGACAGGTATCTGATTATGCTGTCTTTTGCAGCAAAACCACTCCCGTATCGACAATCTCAAGTTTTGCCCCAAGTGTTCGGGCGATACAGACAAATGTCTTTTCGGTAAAAAAGCGTATATGCGTTTTGTCTCTTTTATAATACCACCCTTCGAATCTCTTTGGACGAAAGGCGGTCATAATACCCAGATAACCGCCCGGATGTAGCATCTCCCACAGTCGGTGCAATTCCTGCATCGGATGGTGCAGATGTTCGATCACTTCCGTCATCGTGATAAAATCGTACGTTTTGGCAAAAACCGATGAATCGGGAAAATAAAAAATATCGTAAATGTCCATCTCGTAACCTGCTTGTTGCATCAGCAGGTGGAGTGTAGGACCCGGACCGGAGCCGAAATCAAGTCCCCTGGCGCCTGGTTCGAGACGAGTTTGCAGCGGCAATAGCAGCCGGTTCAGAAAGTCGACATAGCCCCGGTTTTCGATGCTGTTTTGGTGGTGGTCATATTTCGCTTTCTCTTCTTCGGCACTGACGAAAAAGTGCTCAGGCACAAAAACAAGATCACATGAAGCGCAATGTATGTAGAGGCGATTTTCTCCTTGTGCAAACAAAGAAGTATGTTTCGAGGCACAAACCGGACACGTATGTGCCGCGTTATTTTCCATAGATACGGTGTAAGTCGGACATTTTTCGCCCCATATTGAGCAGGAGCATATCGGCAATTACCAGCGCCGCCATCGCTTCGGCGACGACTGAACCCCGTATCGCGACACACGGATCGTGTCTGCCTTTGAGTTCACATACGGTTTCATTGTTGTGAATATCTACGGTTCGTTGTTTTTGGAAAATGGAAGGGGTCGGTTTGAAATAGACTTTGATCTCTATATCGTCACCGTTGCTGATGCCTCCCAAAATCCCGCCGCTGTAGTTGGTTTCAAAGCCTTTTGGAGTGATTTGATCGTTGTTCTGCGACCCCTTTTTGCTTGCGGCACGCATCCCTTCACCGATTTCGACACCTTTAACCGCATTGATACTCATCATTGCATCCGCAAGGAGTGCATCGAGTTTGTAGTAGATTGGTTCGCCCAGTCCGACCGGTGCGTTGAAAATTTTCACCAGTGTGACACCACCTACGGAATCGTGTGCTTTTTTTGCGTTCAGGATCGCTTCTTTTTGTGCAGATTCGACCGAGGGATCGAGAGCGTAGATTTCACTTTCAGGTACATAATCGAAATCGATCCTGTTTGCATGAATTCCGTCAATTTCCATCACGCCGCTTTTAATCGTAATGCCCAACTCCGCCAGCATCAGTTTGGCGACGGCACCTGCAGCGACCCTTGCTGCCGTTTCACGTGCACTGCTGCGACCGCCGCCTCTGTAATCACGAATGCCGTATTTGTGAAAGTAGGTAAAATCGGCGTGTCCCGGTCTGAAAAGATCTTTGATGTTGCTGTAATCTTTGCTTTTTTGGTTGGTGTTGAAAATGACCATCGCAATCGGTGTTCCGGTCGTTTTCCCTTCAAATACGCCGCTCAAAATCTCTACGCGGTCCGCCTCTTTACGTGCCGTTGCAAAAGCGTTTTGTCCCGGTTTCCTGCGATCTAGCTCTTTTTGTATCATCGATTCATCCAGTGTCAGTCCCGCAGGTACACCGTCGATGACACACCCGATTGCTTTACCATGTGATTCGCCGAATGTTGTAAAGACGAAACGCTTTCCGAAGCTGTTCATGAAAGCTCCTTGCGTAGCTTTTCGATCGCTTTTTTTGCCGCCTCCTGCTGCGCCTCTTTTTTGCTGCGCCCTTTTGCCTGCGCAATTTCACGGTCATGCACTTTGACCATAATAACAAACTCTTTTTTGTGGTCCGGACCGCTTGAACCGGTTACGATATATTGCGGTGTGACACCCATATGTGCCTGTGTGATCTCCTGAAGCGTGGTTTTGTAGTCTCTGAAAACCGTTTCAAGATCGATTTTCGGATACGCCTTTTCAAGCAACCTGAGCGAAACTTCCGTCGCTTTTTGCAGTCCGCTTTCAAGATAGATTGCACCGATGAGTGCTTCAAACGCATTGGAGAGGATAGAGGGTTTCTCTCTGCCGTGGTTGTTCTCTTCTGCGACGGAAAGGTAGATAAATTTTCCCAGATCGATCAGTCTTGCAAGTTGTTCGAATCCTTTTTCATTGACCAAAGAGGCGCGGAGTTTTGAAAGTTCTCCTTCGCTGACATCCGGAAATTTATGGTAGAGATATTCGCCGACGATCAGATCGAGCACGGCATCTCCAAGAAATTCGAGTCGTTCATTGTTATAGGATTGTTTACTGCTTTTATGGGTCAGTGCGGTTTTAAGCAGATTTGTATCTTTAAACCGGTATCCGAGTCTCTTTTCCAGTGCTGTTAGATCACCCATGATCCTCTTCCTTATGCAATTTTTGCAGTTTTTCAGCTTCGCCGCGTGCTATTTTATCACATTTTTCGTTTTCCTCGTGTCCGTCGTGCCCTCGTACCCAGACGGCACGTATCTTGTGCGGTTTTGCCACTTCCAGATATGTTTTCCACATCTCCGGATTTTTGACATTTTTGAAATTTTTACGTACCCAGTTTGCCAGCCAGTCATTGATCGCGTTGACAACATAAGAGGAATCGCTTGTAACAATAACCTCGCAGGGTTCTTTGAGCTGTTTGAGCCCTTCAATCACCGCGAGCAACTCCATCTGGTTGTTTGTGACATCGGGCAAAGCACCGCTGATGATCTTCTCATGATCTTTATATTTTAAAATGGCGCAATAGCCTCCAAAACCGGGATTTCCGAGTGAAGAGCCGTCGCTATACAAATGAATTTTCTTCATGCACTCTCTTTATCAATTTTGTACCGATACGTGTTTGACCGATATTCTGGCATTGCGGACAGCGGTAAAAGTAGAGCGGGAATGTATTTTTACAGTTTGCACAGGTATAGTCGAAACTGATATCCGCACTTTGATCTTCCACCATCGCTAGTTTGATTAAAATATTCAACACAAAATGGCTGCTGGAAGATGCCTCTTTGGTATCTCCTTTTGCCGTATAGATTTCACGCAGCAGCGGGATTGCATCGATCAGTCTCGGATCGAGTCGCTCGTAGCGGGTTTCCCAGACCAGATCGATAATATTGTAGAAGTCGATATCTTTGAGCAGATCATAAGTGAGCGGGAGGTTGTTAGTCTTTAGAAATTCGTAGAGTTTGCGCTGTACAATCTGGTTTTTCAGGCCGATTTCACGTAGCTTTTCTATTTTTTTCTCATCCGACAGCGATTTGTCATGAAGTACGCGCAATATTTGAAAATAGAGTTTTTTCTCTTTCGTCGCGACGCCGAGTGCCTCGAGTGTATCGAGTACTTCGACTGCTTTGTCGTATTGACGAAGATTATCATAAATGACGATCAAGTAGGTAAGCGCCTCTTCGTTACGTGGATAGATTTTTAGTGCCGTTCGCAAGATATCCCTGGAACGCTCCAGAAAACCTGCTTTATAGTAGGTTTTTCCCAGAAGGGTGAGAATATCTTTTTTGACGATCTTATCGGTCGCGCCTTCCAAAATCGCCTGATAGATTTCAATCGCTTTTTGGTACTCGCCTCCCTTTTCGAAAGTGAGTGCCATCAGAACGGAAGATTCGATCGGCAGCTGCTTTTTTTTGATGACCTCTTTATACTCACTGAAACCGTCATACTGGTGGAATTTTTTGAGGAACTTGTTAACGCTGGACTCTTCCTCTTTTGTTTTGAAAAAGCCCCATGAATAACTGAAGAACGATACGATTACAACAATAGCAACCAGTAAAATGACTCCGTAGATGGGATCTCTGTAATCGATCGAAAAAATATCCAAAATTATGTCCGTTTTGTGTTGAGGTTTTTAAGATAAAAAGATTATAACAAAAAGAGAATGAGAGTTTTCAGGAGGGAAGTGTCCGACCGGCATTGTGCCGGTCGAATATGAGGGTGATAAAGATCAGAGTGCGTCTTCGTTCTCTTCGCCTGTTCTGATTCGGATTGTGCGTTCAACCGGTGTGACGAAAATTTTACCGTCACCGATTTTACCGGTTTTCGCGGCTGTTGTGATCGCGTTAATTGCCGCGTCGACGAATCCTTCGGAAACGACGACTTCAATTTTCACTTTCGGCAAAAAGTCGATGACATATTCCGCACCTCTGTAGAGTTCGGAGTGTCCCTGTTGTCTACCGTACCCTTTGACTTCCGTAACCGTCATACCTTCGATTTCCGCGGCGACGAGCGCCTCTTTAACATCGTCGAGTTTGAACGGTTTGATAATAGCTTCGATTTTTTTCATTCCTGATTCCTCACTTCAATTATTGTTGCTCTAAATGTTAGAGATTGATCGCTTTCTCACCGTGTGTTGCTTCATCCAGACCCATTTGCTCTGTCTCTTCGTCGACACGTCCGCCGCCGGTGACAATGCTCGATACAAAATAGACAACTGCGGTGGCGATGCCACTGTATACTACTGTCAATCCAACTGCTTTAAGCTGTGCTACCAGTTGGGTACCGAGGTTGTAATTTTCCGGCATGAGATACGGTGCGATAAAGAGCGCTGTGGCGATAGAACCCCAGATACCGACCAGTCCGTGTACCCAAAACGCATCGAGGGAATCGTCAACATTGAAAAGTTTTTTGATTTTGGAAACACCGATGAAACCGAGTGCACCGCCGACCAGACCGATGATAATCGCACCGGTTAATCCTGCGCTACCTGAAGCAGGAGTAATGGCGACCAGACCTGCAACTGCACCGGAAGCACCGCCGACAAGTGTCGCTTTTTTATAGACAATGTATTCTACAATCAGCCAGCCGATAACACCTAGAGCAGCAGCTACGTTGGTTACCAGGAACGCGTTACCCGCGACACCGTCCGCCGCAACTTCTGAACCGGCGTTGAATCCGAACCATCCAAACCACAGCAGCATTGCACCCAGTACCGTCAAAACAGGTGAAAAAGGTTTGATTGCCGCTTT